>NZ_JBJEXT010000027.1:20139-50488 GCF_051886055.1 Mitsuokella apri
TCCTGCATGACGTAATCTTTGCCTTCGACACGTACCTGACCTTTTTCACGCGCGGCGGCGACGCTGCCGGCCGCGATGAGGTCGTTGTAGTTGACGATTTCGGCACGAATGAAGCCGCGTTCAAAGTCCGTATGGATTTTGCCGGCTGCCTTCGGTGCCGTCGTGCCCTTGACGATCGTCCAGGCGCGGCATTCGTCCGGACCTGCCGTCAGGAACGTCTGCAGGCCGAGCAGGTCAAACGCTGCCTTAATCAGGCGGTCGAGGCCGCTTTCCGTCTCACCGAGGTCTTCGAGGAAGGCCTTGGCCTCTTCCTCATCGAGTTCGGCGATTTCCGACTCGACTTTGGCCGAGATGGCGACGACTTCGGCGCCCTCTTTGGCGGCGTATTCCTTGACCTGCTGCACGTACGGATTTTCGTCATAGGCCGTGGCCACTTCGTCCTCGGCGACGTTCGTGACGTAAAGGGTCGGCTTCAGCGTCAGAAGGTTCATTTCCTTGATGAGCTCAAGGTCATCTTCGGAGAGGTCGACCTGACGGGCCGGCTTGCCCTCGTCGAGAGCGGCCTTGATGCGGCGCAGGACTTCATCCTCGACTTTGGCCTCTTTGTTGCCGGATTTCGCGATTTTCGCGAGCTTCATAATGCGTTTCTCGACAATCTCGAGGTCGGCAAGGCAGAGCTCCGTCTGAATGATGTCGATGTCGCGCAGCGGGTCGATGCTGCCCTCGACATGCGTGATGTTCGGGTCGACAAAGCAGCGTACGACATGGGCGACAGCATCGACCTGGCGGATGTGCTCGAGGAATTTATTGCCAAGGCCCTCGCCCTTCGACGCGCCCTTGACAAGACCGGCAATATCGACAAAACGCACGGAAGCCGGCGTCGTCTTCTTGGAATTGTAGAGTTCGTGCAGGACCTTGAGGCGCGGGTCTGGCACCGCGACCACGCCGACATTCGGCTCAATCGTGCAGAACGGGAAATTGGCGGCTTCAGCGCCGGCCTTCGTGATGGCATTGAAAAGCGTGCTCTTGCCGACATTCGGCAGACCGACAATACCAACTTCTAAGTTACTCAAATTAAACTACTCCTTCTACTGGGACTAAACTCCTTTTGGCATAGCCAAAAGGAGAAAATTTATTACAGGGTACCAAAGATTCTATCGCCTGCGTCGCCAAGGCCCGGTACGATGTAGCCCTTATCGTTGAGCTTTTCATCGATGGCGGCGACGTAGAGCGGTACATCCGGATGTTCTTTGTTGATGAGGCGGACGCCCTCTGGGGCTGCGACAAGGCACATGAGGATGATGTGTTTCGCGCCTTTTTCCTTGAGCAGGGAAAGGGCTGCCGACGAGCTGCCGCCCGTGGCGAGCATCGGGTCGACGACAATCAGCGTGCGCTCCGAGACATCGCCCGGCAGCTTACAGTAATATTCAACCGGCTTCAGGGTCTTCGGATCGCGGTACATGCCGACATGGCCGACACGGGCTGCCGGAATCATGTTGACGACGCCGTTGAGCATGCCGAGTCCGGCGCGCAGAATCGGCACGACGCCGACTTTCTTGCCGGCGAGCATCTTCTCCTTGCATTTGCAGATCGGCGTCTCAATCTCGACTTCCCGCAGTGGGAAATCGCGCGTGATTTCGTAGGCCATGAGCATCGAAATTTCTTCGAGCAGTTCGCGGAAATCCTTCGTGCCCGTCTCCTTCATGCGCATGATTGTGAGCTTGTGCTGAATCAGCGGATGATCAATGACGTGGACCTTCAGTTCTTCAGACATGGGATACTCCTTTCTGATACATAAATGCCTACATGATACAGCCCCGCACGAGCGGGGCCATATACATATGAATTTGCTTATTTTTATTTCATTTCATTATTCATAGAGAGGATATTTCTCGCAGAGCGCTGCAACGCGGCGGCGTGCTTCCTCTTTTTTCTCCTCGTTCGTCGGGTCATTGAGGACGAGTGCGATGATGTTGCCGACTTCGCGCATATCATCTTCCTTGAAGCCGCGCGTCGTGAGTGCGGGGCTGCCGAGACGGATGCCGCTCGTGACGAACGGGGAACGCGGCTCAAACGGAATCGTATTGCGGTTCGACGTGATGTTGACTTCATCGAGGACCGTCTGGGCCTCTTTGCCCGTGATGCCCTTGCTTGTGAGGTCGACGAGCATCAAATGCGTGTCCGTGCCGCCCGAGACGATGCGGAAGCCGTCAGCCTGCAGCGTTTCGGCAAGAGCCTGTGCATTTTTGATGATCTGCTTGGCGTATTCCTTGAACTCCGGACGCAGAGCTTCGCCGAGAGCCACGGCCTTCGCGGCGATGACATGCATCAGAGGACCGCCCTGAATGCCAGGGAAGACGGCCTTATTGAACTGTTTGCCGAATTCTGCGTCCCTGCAGAGGATCATGCCGCCGCGCGGGCCGCGCAGCGTCTTGTGCGTCGTCGTCGTCACGACATCGGCATACGGCACAGGGCTCGGATGCAGGCCGGCTGCGACGAGGCCCGCGATATGGGCGATATCGACCATGAGATAGGCCCCGACTTTATGCGCGATTTCCGCGAGGCGCGGGAAGTCGATGATGCGTGCATAGGCAGATGCACCGGCGACAATCAGTTTTGGCTTGCATTCCTCGGCTTTTTTCTCGAGTGCGTCGTAATCGATGCGTTCCGTCTCTTTGTCGACGCCGTACGGTACAATGTGGAAATATTTGCCGCTCATATTGACCGGGCTGCCGTGCGTCAGATGGCCGCCATCCGTGAGGTTCATACCCATGACCGTGTCACCTGGCGTCAAGAGCGCAAAGAATACGGCCATATTGGCCTGTGCTCCGGAATGCGGCTGCACATTGGCGTATTCCGCACCAAAAAGCTTTTTGGCGCGGTCGATGGCCACCTGCTCGACGACATCGACGTACTCGCAGCCGCCGTAGTAGCGTTTGCCAGGATAGCCCTCGGCATATTTATTCGTCAGCACGCTGCCCTGTGCTTCCATCACGGCCTTGGAGACGATATTCTCCGAAGCGATGAGTTCCAGCTTCGTGCGCTGGCGGTTGAGCTCCAGGTCAATCTCTTTGGCGATTTCCGGATCGGACTGTTTCAGGGTATCCATCAGGCTCATGGGTTTTCCTCCTTTATGCAGCTGCAGCCATACAGATTGTAAACGATGGGCAGCCATTTCCTCACGTAAAATCAATCAGGCACGCAGGGCTTATTTCTGCTCAATGGCCATGATCTTGTTGACGCGGCGCTCATGGCGGCCGCCTTCAAACTTGCTCTCGACAAAAGCGCGGACGATTTCGCCAGCCGGGCCGAAGCCGAGCACGCGGCCGCCCATGGCCAGTACGTTGGCATTGTTGTGCTGACGCGCTTTCTTGGCCGAGTAAACATCGTTGCAGAGTGCGCAGCGGATGCCCTTGACCTTGTTCGCAGCAATCGAAATGCCAATGCCCGTGCCGCAGAGCACGATGCCGAAATCTGCCTTGCCGCTCGTGACGTCAGCACATACTTTTTCCGCAATATCCGGATAATCGACCGAGGCCGTGCCAAACGTGCCGACATCCGTGACCTTGATATCCTCATATTCCTTCAGAACCATCTTGACTTCATCTTTGAGTGCCACCGCACCGTGGTCACTGCCAATCGTAATGTTCATGGTTTCTCCACCTTTCTTCCATACTCTTTCTTATTTTATCACATGCACGCGAAAAAAAATACCGTCAAACGCCATCATGCCTTAAAAAGCGCCTGAATCTCTTCCTCTGTGAGTTTCGTCAGGAAATTCTCCCCCGGTTTTATCATCTGGTCAATGAGGTTTTTCTTTTTTTCCTGCAGCTCATAGATTTTTTCTTCGACCGTCCCCTTCATGATAAGCTTGAAGACCTGTACATTGCTCTGCTGACCCAGACGGTACGCGCGGTCCGTCGCCTGATCTTCGACGGCAGGATTCCACCACGGGTCAAAATGCACAACCATGTCAGCCCCCGTGAGGTTGAGTCCCGTGCCGCCGGCCTTCAGGGAAATCAGGAAAATCGGCACGCTGCCTTCATTATATTGGCGCACGAGCTTCATGCGCGTGAGCGCAGGTGTTGTGCCATCGAGATAGAAATAGTCGATTTTCTTTTTCTTGAGCCGTGCGGCAATATGCGAGAGCATCGTCGTGAACTGCGAGAAAATCAGCAGGCGGTGATTGCCCGCCATCGCATCATCGATGAGCTCTTCGAGCATATCGAGTTTGCCCGAACCGCCACGATAGCTTTCGAGAAAAAGCGAAGGGTCGCAGGCAATCTGGCGCAGCCGCGTGAGGATGGCCAGAATTTTCATGCGGCGTTCGCCGGGGCTCGCGAGCCGGAGCTCGGCGGAAAACTCGTGCTGGCTCTTCATAAAATACGCCTGATAGACCTTGGTCTGCTGCGGCGTCATTTCGCCTACGAGCTTGCGTTCGACCTTATCCGGCAGCTCCTTCAGCACATCTTTTTTCATGCGGCGCAGTACAAAGGGCATGACTCGCTGCTGAAGCTTTTTCGCTGCTTTTTTATCTTCCGCCCGCACGATGGGGACCTCATAGCGTTCCTTGAACTTGGCCTGAGTGCCAAGGTAGCCCGGCATCAGAAAGTCAAAAATGGACCAGAGCTCCGTCAGCGTATTCTCGATTGGCGTTCCCGTCAGGGCAAAGCGGCTCTTGGCCGCGAGTCTTTTGACTGCCCGCGCACTCTTGGTCACCGGATTCTTGATATGCTGGGCTTCATCGAGAAAGATATAGCGGAAGGTAATTTTCTCGTACATGGCGATATCGCGCTTCAGCGTATCGTAAGTCGCCACGACCACGTCAATGCCGCGCATTTCCTGCAGCTGCAGTTCGCGCGCGACCTTGCTGCCTGCCACGACCATGACTTTGAGTTCCGGTGCGAAGCGATGAATTTCTTCGAGCCAGTTATAAAGAAGCGAGGTCGGCGTGACGACTAAGGAAGGACGCCCTTCGCCGCGGCGCGCGAGCAGGAATGCAATGACCTGCAGCGTTTTGCCAAGGCCCATATCGTCGGCGAGAATGCCGCCTAAATGATGGTCGGCAAGGCTCGAAAGCCAGCTGAAGCCCGTGACCTGATAGTCGCGCAGAACGTTCTGCAGGGACAGAGGCACTTCATAGTCGGCGTCCTGCGGCTGCCGGATATCGCGCACGAGCTCGCGGAAACGGCTGCTGCGCACGAGCTGCAGCCCTTCCTCGTCCCGCGCCAGCGCATCCAGGTACATGGCCTCTGCCATGGGCAGCTCGATTTTATTGTCAGCCGGCAGCTTTTTTTTGCCAGTGAGTCCTTCATGTTCGACGAGTTCCGCGATGGCCTGCAGCTGCTGTTCGCCCAGCGTGACAAAGCTCCTGTCCTTCATGCGGTGATAGCGTTTTTTCTGACGGTAGGACGCGAGAATCTCGATGAGCTCGGCAAAGTCGACCTCCTTCATATCAAACGTGACTTCGAGGAGGTCCGTGTCATTCAGGCTGACGCCCGCCGTGATTTTCGGCAGGGGCCTTACCGGACGTTTCGTAAAGCTCTCTTCATAAAAAATCTCGACAAAATCCGGCATGGCCTCAAGGCCGTCTGTCAAAAATTCATAACTCTTTTCCTCATCGGGCTGCACGAACTGGTCATGCCGTTTTGCAAAGCCGTACTGCGCAAAAATCATCAGGATGGACTGCTCCGCTTCCAAGTCACGCACGAGCAGATGCTGCTCATCCTGCACGGGCTCTGCCTCTGTAAGCGGATTAAACCGCGTTTCCTCATAGGCAAAGACCGGCTTCACGGCGATGCCATCGCCCTCATAATCGAGATAGAGCTCCACGGACAGCGGCACGAGCATGAATTCTTCCTCAAAGGCCGGGTCCGTCTCCACCTCGGCAATTTTTTCCACCGCCGGCATGATGTGATTGAAAAAAGCCGCCATATCTGCATGTGACAGGCGCACGCTGGAATTATGCGCAAAGGTCTGCCAGAGCGGCCGCAGGGCCCTGCCAAAATCCTCATCCACATGATAAAGGCCGCCATTTTGATAAAGCAGGCTGAAATCCTCGCTAAGGGGCATCATGTCCTCGTCTTCCAGCGTGAGCAGCCCGTTTTTTTCGGCCAGCTGCCGGATGGTGAGGCGCAGTTTCGGCTTTTTCTCCCGTTGATGGACATCAATGGCCTCGCTGTCATTGATATGAAGCTCAATCGACTCCTTCCCCATGATGGCCAAAAATTCTTCCAGCATGCTCGGCGAAAGATGCATCATCTTGTGCTCGAAAATCGTGCTCTTCTGCAGGGAATGCATGTACGAAAAGTTCGGATTATAGCGAAACAGCGCTTTTTCATCGAGATATGTCCGCTTCATAAATTGCCAGAGCTTTTTGGAGATGGCATCCGCCCAGCGCAGGGAAGCGGTCTGCAGGGCATTGCGTCCGAGCTGGTACTCGCCGCCGGACAGTGTAATCTGTAAAAAATCCATGACATTGCGCATGACGTAAAGCCGGTCCGTGCCGAGGCGGAATTCGAGCCAGCTTTCCACGCTGCGCGCCGAGGCTGAGGTCGTGACAAAAAGGCGCGGTACAAGGTACACGGTTTTTTGCAGCCGCGGCAAAGACAGCGCCTGTTTGGCACTCCTGAAGTTCTGCAGCAAATGGCGGCCGCCCGCATCCGTGCCGGCCGCAGATTTTCCATCCTGACGCGCGGCCCCAGCCGACTGGCTGTAATAACGCTGCAGGCCCTGAATGACCTTCAGCACGGCCACGACATGCTTGCAGGCTCCGGGATATTGAAAGGCCGCAGGGCAGTTGCAATGAAAAGAAGCAATATCCGAGCCGTCTTCCGTCAGGCTGACTCTTACATGATACGGCTCGGTTCCTGCGACCGTCGCAGTATAGCTGCCATCCTCTTTCTGTGAAATTTCCTCTACGGCTTCATGACTAAAATACCGGAGCCCCCGCTGATAGGCCGCATCCGTGGCCACAGCACGAATCTGTTCTTCCTCAATCACCGCGATCCCGCCTTTCCTGCAATCTTTGCATCAAACAAATTTTACCTGAGTCTTTTCCTTATCTTTTCCCTATGCTAAGATAGATAAGATAGATATCATATTCATGGGGCGCATTCATCGCGCCCGCAAAGAATCGGCACTGCCGATACCAGCAAAACTATCAAAACTGCCGCAACTGCCGCAACTGCCGAAACTACCGAAATTATCGAACATATCGGCATGAAAAAGACTTTGTCCAGTCTATCTTACCATATTTCATCCGCAGCGAACAGAAAAGAGATTTTGATGAACGAACAAAAACTTCCTCACGGCGCCCGCATCCTCGTCGTACGTCTCAGCGCCATCGGCGACGTTCTGCATGCAACAGCCGTGGTCCACAATCTCAAACGCCTCGTCCCCGACTGCCATATCACATGGCTCGTCAGCCCGCCGGCCAGCATGCTCCTCGAAAATAATCCGGATATCGATGAACTGCTCATCTGGGATCGCCGCCCCTTTGACCGGGCTGCCCAGAAACTTGACTTCCGCACCGTCAAAAAGACCCTGCACGAAGCCAAAGAGCTGCTGCAGACGCATACATTCGACATTGCCCTTGATATTCAGGGACTTTTTATCTCCGGCCTGCTGACACGCATGAGCAAAGCGCCGCGGCGCATCGGCATCCATGAGCGCCACGAGGGCAATTTTCTCTTCATGACGGAAATGGCGCCGGACATTCCCGACCGCCATAAAATCCGCCGCTACATGACGGCCCTTTATCCCCTGGGCATCGGCCCCGAGGATTTCAGGCCCGGACTCGTGCTGCACCTGCCCGAAAAGCTGCAGAATTTCGCCGCTGATTTTTTCGCAGACAAGGATATCATCCTGCACGACCCTCAGAGGCCGCTCTTGCTCGTCAATACACGCACGACCTGGCCGGACAAGGACTGGCCGCCGGAATTTTTTGGCCGCGCGCTCGCCAATCTCCCCGAAAACATCCAGATTGTCTTTACCGGCGCGCCTGCCGATGCCCCGTACATCGAACTTGCCCAAAAAGAGATGAACGGACGTGCCTCGCTCTCGATTGCCGGCGAAACGAGCCTTCTGGAACTCGCCGCCATCTTCCACGAAGCGGATCTGCTGCTCACAGGCGACACCGGCCCTCTCTACATCGCCGAGGCCGTCGGCCTGCCGACGCTCTCCCTCTGGGGCCCGACGCATCCCAATATCTACGGTCCCTTGACAAAAGGCCACCATTTCATCCTTTCCCCGCATAAATGCACGGCCTGCTGCAAGACAAAATGCCGTCATAAGACAAATGCCTGCATGAACGCCATCAAACCCGGCGTTGTCACGAAGACACTCTTAGAGCTTCTCTATCATTAAATACAAAAAAACGAGGCAAACACTGCCTCGTTTTTATTTTTTGTCATTGTGATTGGAATTTCACGGTGATGACCGTGTCCTTATCGACCAGGGTATTCGGCGCAATGCTCTGGCTCACGGCGTAGCCGGAGCCGTCCGGGTCGCAGCTCAGGCCGCGGTCCGCGGCAAGCTGTGCGGCTTCACGCATGCTCTTGCCCGAAAAATCCGGTACGACGACCTTGCCGTCGGGCACATTGCCCGAATACGACTGCTGCGACTTTTTCGCTGTTTTGGCCTTGGACTCCATGCCCGCAAACGGGTCACTTGAAGGCTCAATGTGAAGATAGCGGAACAGCTGCGTGAAAATGCGGCTGGCCACCGGCGCTGCAATCTGACCGCCATAATAATTGCCCGTGCCCGGGTCGTCAATCATGACGAGCACCGTGATCTGCGGGTCTTCGACTGGAGCAAAGCCGCAGAACGAGGCAATGTAATGACCTTCCATGTAGCCCGTGCCGTCCGGACGGATTTTCTGGGCTGTGCCGGTCTTGCCGGCGATGCGGTAGCCCTTGACAGCTGCCTTCTTACCGCCGCCGCTCGCCACGACCTGTTCAAGCAGGCCCACGAGGGTCTTGTCCGTAGCCGACTCAATCGTGCGGCGTACCTCTGTCGTGCCTTTGTCCTCATAGACAGAGCCATCGGCATTCGTGATGTTCTTGACCACATGGGGCTTTAGGAGGACGCCGTCATTGGCAATGGCCGACATGGCCGTGACCAGCTGCAAAGGCGTCACGGCAATACTCTGGCCGATGGCCATGGTCGCGACATCCGAATCGCGCATATCATCCGGATTGAACAAGAGGCCGCTCTCTTCACCGGGGAGCTCGACTCCTGTCGGCGCGCCAAAACCGAAGAGTTTGGCATAATCCGTGAGTTTCTGGGCCCCAAGGCGCAGACCGACCTGCGCAAAGCCCGTGTTCAGGGACTGCTTGACGACATCGGTGAACGTGACCGTGCCAAAGCTCGTGCCGCTCCAGTTCTGAATGCGGTGTCCCGAGACCATGACATAGCCCGGATCAACAAAGACCTGATTGGGCGAAACGACTTTTTCCTGCAGCGCGGCTGCTGCGACGACGGATTTGAACGTGGAGCCCGGCTCATAAATAAACGAGACCGCGCGGTTTTTCCACACCTCCGGAGAATAATCCCAGAAGCGGTTTGGATTATACGAAGGACGCGACGCCATGGCGAGGACTTCACCGGTTTTCGGGTTCATGACCACGCAGGTAATGGCCTGAGGATTATTCTCGGCCATGGCCCTGTCGAGTTCCTGTTCCACGATGAACTGGATGCCGCTGTCGAGTGTCAGTTCGACATTCTTGCAGTATTCGCCCTTGTACTGGCGCTGGCTGGCAAAGATGGAATCAAGAATCGGCCGGTTCTGGCGGTCTGTCGTCAGATATTTCTCCTTGACCTCGCCTTTCAGCAGGCCATCGAGCTCCTGCTCCACGCCGTCAAGGCCCTTGTCATCCGTACCGACAAAACCAACGACATTGGCACCGAGCATATCATTGGGATAATAGCGCTTCGCTTCATCGCGGAACCCAACGCAGTCCGTGTACTCCTTTTCGCGGACCATCTTGCGCACGGCTTCGTACTCATCGTATTCCATGCGGCGCTTGACCCAGACAAAACCGCCGCCGGCAGAAATATCATCGAGAATTTCCTGCTCCGGCATATTGATGAGCGGGGCAAGGTCAGCGGCCAAAGTTTCCGGGTCCTTGACATGGTTCGGGTCCACATAAAGGGATTTTGTCATCAGGCTCACGGCCATCTCGCGTCCGTTGCGGTCCGTGATCGTGCCGCGCTTTGACTGAATGGCATAATCATAGCCGACCTGACTGTGCATGCGTTCGGAAAGCTCATTGCCATCGACCAGCTGCAGCCAGGCATAACGGAATACCATGATGCCAAAAAGGATGCCCAGGATCCATACCATGCCCAGAATATGCTTCTGCAGCCACGCCCGTCTATCCGTCTTCATCTCGTTCGTTCACTCCAAGCAATCTATCTTTCTATAATATAAATGCGGTATCGTCTTATTTCTCTGCAGGCCTGCCGCTGTGCTTTAAAAGCGTATCACGCAGTTTTCCCTCAATAGCCGTGAGCTCCTGCTCGGCAACCTGACGTTTCGCGCGGCCCTCCTGCTGGATGCGCACGGTATCTTCAATCGTCTGAATGAGCTTTTCGTTGACCTCGCGCACGGTCTCGATATCGACAATGCTGCGTTCATTCTCCTGCGCTGTTTCTACCGAATTCTGCTGCAGGAGCTCGGCATTGCGTTTCAGAAGCTCATTTGTCGTATTGTTGACAGCCTGCTGCATGCGCAGAACCTTCTGCTGCGCGGAAAGGCCGAGGGCAATGACGAGCTGATTCTTCCAGAGCGGAATTGTCGAGTAAATCGCGGTCTGCACGCGGTCAATCAGGGCCTTGTCGTTATTCTGGATCAGACGGATCTGCGGTGCCGTCTGGATGGCGATGGTTTTGCTGATCTTAAGGTCATGGACCTTTTTCTCGAAGCGGTTGACGCTGGCCTCAAAATCCGCGACGACCTGTACGGCCATCGGGTCGTTGGCCGCTGCTGCCTGTGCATGAAGCTTCGGCAGCGTGACTTCCCGCATCTCCTGAATCTTTTCTTCGCCCGCTTTGATGTAAAGCTGCAGCTCTTTGAAATAAGAAAAATTCTCTGCATAAAGCTTGTCAAAGAGCACGACATCCTTCATCATCTTAAGACGCGACTGCTCAAGGGCCCCGGCGATGCGTTCGACCTGCACAGAGAGCTTTTCATAGCCCTGTTTGACATTGTCAGCCTTACCCACAAGGCTGCCGATAATCGGCACCTTGCGCAAAAAGCCG
Organism: Mitsuokella apri; assembly: GCF_051886055.1. NCBI lineage: Bacteria > Bacillati > Bacillota > Negativicutes > Selenomonadales > Selenomonadaceae > Mitsuokella > Mitsuokella apri. Next base: position 31,402 of record NZ_JBJEXT010000027.1, read on the forward strand.
CCCTGACTCTTCTCATCGTATTCCTTGACTTCGGTCACGAGGCTGCCGAGCAGCTGTCCGACTTCGCCGCTGTCCTTCGTGCGGACCTGCGCGAGCACGCTGTCCGAGAACTCGGCAATTTTTTTCTGCGCCGGCGCGCCGTATGTCAAAAGCGCCTCTGTATTCGTCATGTCGATGCCATCTTTGATTTTCTCGACTTTTGCCTGTTCTTCCGGTGAGAGCGTATCGACTGCGGCCGCAACTTCCGCCTCAACTTTTTCGGGCACGACCGCCTTCGCTGTCTCTTTTTGCTCGTCCTGATGCTTCTTTTTGAGATCCATCAGATCCATAAGTTCAATTTCCTTAGCCATAAAAATCACCGCCTGTCATCGTGATAATACATTTCGTAAAAATCATCCATGGGCATGAAGAGATAGCGCAGTCCCTCAAAGAAGCCCACAATGCCCGGAATGGCCGTCCACCAGAACAAGAGGTAAAGGATGCCCCATTTCGTCTTGCCCTGATAGAATTTATGCGCGCCGATGCAGCCGCCAAAAATGGCCAGCGCGCTCATGATGAGTTTTTCCTTCATGACGCTGCTGCGAAGCTCTTCCGGCATCGAAACGCGGAAAGGCTCTGCCTCGCGGAACACGCGCCGGCGCGGATGCTTGCGGCCGCCGTAATTTCTAAGGCCTCTGCCCCTGCCCATGGCGGGCTCATGCTGGCGCCAGAGATGCTCGATTTTCTGCAGGGGTTCCGTTTTTTCCTGTTCCAGTACTGCCGTTTCCTGCTTTTTCTCCGCCGAAGCGGCATTCGTATTGTGGATGCCGTCGGCCTCCATGGTCTTCTGCAGAACGGAAAGCTCTGCATCCATATCGAGCAGTTTCTCCCCGAGGACATGCTCGAATTCCTTTTCGTACGCTTCATCAAAAGACGATAATGTCTCTTTGATATGTTCCCGCGTCTCCGCGACCTGCGCGGTATCGAGTCCCGTCCGTTCGAGCTCGCGGAACTCCTCAGCCATGGAAGCAGCGCGGTCCTGATACGTATCGATGAAACGCCGCGCCGCTAAAATATTTTTCGGATGCGTCTCCAGATAATCCAGCAGATTCGAAGCAATCTGCTGCATCTCCATGAGCTGCTGGCGCATCTGTCCGTCGCGGATGGTTCTGCGCGCGGCATCGACCCGCGCATAATCGCGCACGGCCTTTTGCCAGCTCGTCTCGATGAGTTCTGCTTCATCAGACGAAAAATCCTTGAGCTCGAGCTTGTGATGGCGGTCAATCGCCTTGCCCTGATAATGCGCGGCCCGATAGCCAAAGTAGATGCTCAGGACAAGAAAAACGGAGGTCAGCCCTGTCGAGAGAAAAAAATGCTCCGGATCCTTGATCATCGAATCCACGCCGGCGCAGCTCAGCAAAAACATCATGGCACAGAGGCCCCAAAAGATCCCTTTCATATCGTCACCGCCTATTTCACCAATGATATTTTTCACCGCGATTGATCTTGAAGGCACGGTAAATCTGTTCGACGAGCAGGAGCCGCACCATCTGATGCGTGAATGTCATCGGCGAAAAACTGATGCGTTCATCGGCACGTGTACGCACTTCCTCAGAAAGGCCAAACGCGCCGCCGATCAGGAAAGTCAGGCTGCTCCGGCCGCGCAGGCCGAGTTCGTTTATTTCGGCAGCGAGCTTTTCCGAAGATTTGAGCTCGCCGTATACGTCCAGAACAAAAAGGTAACTCCCAGAGGGCACAAGCTTCAAGAGCTTTTCGCCCTCTCTTTTGAGCACCTGCTCTTTTTCTGCTGCCGACGGCTCGTCCGGCATTTTCTCTTCATGGATTTCGCGAATCTCAACCTGAGCAAACGGCTTCAGGCGCTTCAGGAATTCGGCAATGCCCGCATTCAGATACTTTTCCTTGATCTTGCCTGCACAGACAATCGTAATCTTCATTATTTCTTATCCTGCGGCATTTCCTGCAGCGTGACATCGACCGTGCGCTCATGATTATTGCGGTCAATCGTCAGCGTGACCGTATCGCCGACTTTATGGGCTGCCACTTTGCTGCGGAGTTCTGAGACGCTGTTGACTTCCTCACCATCGACCTTGAGGATAATGTCGCCGCGCTGCAGGCCGGCCTTATCGCTCGGGCCGCCCAGAACCAGCTTGAAGATGTAGACACCTTTATCGATATCGAGGGAATAGCCAAAGCGGGCTGCCGTCTCCGGGTCAAAGACAGTGATGCCGAGATACGGATGTGCGACATAGCCCTTTTCCATGATTTCATTGATGATGGACTGGACCGTGTTGCTCGGAATGGCAAAGCCCATGCCCTCAACACCGCTGGCTGCGAGCTTGATGCTGTTGATGCCGATGACCTCGCCATCCGCATTGACGAGGGCGCCGCCCGAATTGCCCGGGTTGATGGCCGCATCCGTCTGCAGCAGTTTGACGCGTTCATCGCTGTTATCGAGTGTGCGGTTCAGGGCACTGACGACACCGCTCGTCACACTGCCCTTGAATTCCAGTCCCAGCGGATTGCCAATGGCAATGGCAGGTTCGCCAACGACGATCTGGTCGGAATCCGCAAATTTCGCCGTCGGCAGATCTGCCGCATCGACCTTGACCACGGCAAGGTCCGTCGCTTCGTCCGCACCAACGACTTTGCCCTTGAGGCTGCGGCCGTCGGACAGGGAGACAATGAGCTCCTTAGCCCCATCGATGACGTGATTATTCGTGACGATATAGCCATCGCTGCGGAAAATAACGCCCGAGCCAACACCCTCTGTCTCGACCGGCATATCAAACCAGTCGCGGACTACGGCCTTGTTCGTGATGCCGACAACGGCCGGACCGACTTTTTTAGCGGCCTGCACCACAGGCGTATTGCGGGCAGCCGAAATCGCATTTGCAGCCGGCTCTGCGCTGACGTCCGCGCTGCTGCCGGCAAACGTCACGGCCGAAGCCGCAAACGCCGCGGCCACGAGCAGTGCTGTTTTTTTATAATGTGCTTTCGCAAAGATATTTTTCATCTGAAATCCCTCCGTGAAAGAATAAAATCAATGAAGGTTTACGGCTTTATTCTGTGCCGTCATGCTGATGGGAATGGCAATGCCCTGCTGTGCCAAGATTTTTTCCACCGTATTCTCGGCGAGTTCCGGCGTATTGTTTTTCTCGGAGAGATGCGCGAGAAAAACATGCGTGGGCTTCTTCTTCATGCGCACGAGGGCCCAGGCTGCATCGGCATTGGCCAGATGGCCGCGGTTCGAGAGAATGCGGCGTTTGAGCGCCCACGGATAATCCCCGTGCTTCAGGACGTCAGGGTCGTGATTTGCCTCAAGCACCAGCACATCGGCACCGTCAATCGCTTCCTGCACACTTGCCGTCACAAAGCCAAGGTCCGTGGCCAGCGTACAGCGTGATGAACCGAGCAGCCGGTAGCCGACAGGGTCCGCTGCATCATGGGGAATATTGAAGGGGTCGACCGTGAGACTGCCGAGGCGGAATGTCCCTGCAATGGCATGAAAACAGTCAGCGGGGACTGCCTGACGGCAGCTCATATGCTCAATGGTCGCGCGCCGCGTAAAAATCGGCAGATGGTACCATTTGGAAAGTGTCGCGAGCCCTGCGATGTGGTCGCGATGCTCATGTGTGATGAGAATGCCGTCCAGCGATGCGGCGTCGATGCCCTCTGCTGCCAGCCCTTTTTTGATGCGCGTCGCGCTGATGCCGGCGTCAATCAGGAGCCTCGTGCCGTCCATTTCTACAAAAACGGCATTGCCCTTGCTGCCACTTGCCAATACGGATACCTGCATACCTTTTCCCCTATCTTAAAACAATTCTCTGTAAGCAGTCTGCAAAACTTCGCAGACCATTTTTATTATACACCAACTCCGCGCAAAATATCGATAGGATTTGTCTTTCCCACAAATACAATGCCAAATATGCTATACTATTCAAAGAATACTTAGAAAAACTCCGAAAGAGGTGTTTGCATGCTTGAAAAAGACATCTATCCGCTGATTGCCTCGGAGCTCAAGGCGAAGCCCTATCAGGTCGAGGCTGCAGCCAAGCTTCTCGATGAAGGAAATACCGTGCCTTTTATCGCGCGGTACCGCAAGGAAGCCACGGGCTCACTCGAAGATGAGCAGCTGCGTGAACTCGAGGAACGCCTTGCCTATCTGCGCGGACTTGTCAAACGTCAGGAAGAAATCCTCGCCAAGATTGAAGAGCAGGGAAAACTCACCGCCGAACTGCGCCAGGCCATCGAGAAGACGAGCAAACTGCAGGAACTCGAAGACCTCTACCTGCCTTATAAGCAGAAGAAACGCACGCGCGCCCAAATTGCCCGCGAGCGCGGCCTTGAGCCCCTGGCCAACCGGATGATGCTTTCTCTCGACCAAAAAGGCAGTGCGGAATCTCTGGCCGCTGAATTCTGCAATCCTGAAAAAGAAATCGAAACAGCGCAGGATGCTCTGCAGGGAGCCATGGACATCGCGGCTGAGACCATCATGGAAGATGCCAAAATCCGTCAGAACATGCGCGAACATATCTTTAAAACGGGCAGCCTGCAGACGGAGCTGCAGGAGGATGCTCCGGAAGAGAGCAAACAGATTTTCCGCATGTACGAAAATTATGAAGAGCCCGTACACCGCCTGCCGCCGCACCGCATCCTCGCCATCAACCGCGGCGAAAAACTCGGCTGTCTCAAAGTCACGCTCATGACAGACCACGAGGATAACTGCCAGAGGATTGAACGCCGGCTGCGGCGGAAGCCCTCTATCTGGTCAAAATATCTGCGTCTTGCCATTGAAGACGGCTACAAACGCCTGCTCTTCCCCTCTCTTGCACGCGAAATCCGCACAGCTCTCACGGAGACGGCCGAAAAACACGCCATCCATCTCTTTGGCGTCAACCTGCGTCAGCTTCTGCTGCAGGCGCCGCTGGCCGGCCACACGGTCATGGGGCTCGACCCCGGCTACCGCAACGGCTGCAAGATGGCCGTAGTCGACCCGACGGGACGCGTGCTCGACTTCGGCGTCCTGCAGATTACCCAGAGCGAGCATGCCCGTCAGACAGCTGCCGAAAAAGTCCTCGCTTCCATCAAAAAAAATCACGTAACGCTGCTTTCCATCGGCAACGGCACGGCCTCATACGAAACAGAGCAGTTTGCGGCCAAGCTCATCGCCGAACATCATTTAAAAGATGTCCATTATATCATCACGAACGAAGCCGGCGCTTCTGTCTATTCGGCGTCCAAACTCGCCAAAGAAGAACTGCCTGATTACGATGTCGTCATCCGCGGTGCCGTCTCAATTGCACGCCGCGTACAGGACCCTCTCGCCGAGCTCGTCAAAATTGACCCTCAGGCCATCGGCGTCGGCCAGTACCAGCATGATGTCAATCAGAAGGAACTCGCAGCAGCCCTCGATGCCACCATCGAAGCTGCCGTCAACCATGTCGGTGTTGACCTCAATACGGCTTCGGGCGCACTTTTGCGCCATATTGCCGGCATCAATGCCACAACAGCGAAAAACATCGTCACCTACCGCAATGAACACGGCGTTTTTTCAAGCCGCCGCCAGCTTCTCAAAGTTCCGCGCCTCGGCCCCGCGGCTTTTACGCAGTGCGCCGGCTTCCTGCGGATTCACGACGGCAAGTCACCGCTTGACAATACGCCGGTACACCCGGAGTCTTATGAGCTCGCCGAAAAAATACTCGCAAAACTCGGCTTTACTCTAAATGACCTCACGGACAAGGCACAGCTCTCGCTGCTGCAGGCCAAACGCCGCCTGCTCGATGAACGCAGGGAGCAGGAACTCGCAAAATCCCTGCAGGCCGGTCTGCCGACCGTTCACGACATTCTCGATGCCCTCGTGAGCCCCGGACGCGACCCGCGCGAGGACCTGCCCGCACCGCTGACGCGTCAGGCCATCGTCAATCTCGCAGACCTCAAGCCCGGCACAATTCTGCGCGGCACCGTACGCAACATCACGGATTTCGGCGCTTTCGTCGACATCGGCCTGCATCAGGACGGACTCATCCACATTTCCGAGCTCTCCAAAAAACGTGTCAAACACCCTCTCGAAGTCGTTTCCATTGGCCAGGTCCTCAAAGTCATGGTCATCAGCGTCGACGAAAAACGCGGCCGCATCGGCCTTTCCCTCAAACAGGTGCCAAAAGGAGAAAAGCTTTCATGAATATTTTTTCACAACTTTTACCGCGGATTGATTTAGACAAGATTTGCGGGTCCATCCAGAAACCGTCTGACGAGCTGTCACAGAAAGCACGCTCTCTTCTCCGCGAACAATTTGGAGACGCAGAAGAGGAGTTGGGCAGGCTCGCCCCCCTTGTCCTGCGCTGGCTCGATATTTCCGGAAAACTCTATCCGCAGGCCCCGAAAAAAAGCGTGATCATTTGCTGTGCGGACCACGGCGTGGCTGAAGAGGGCGTCAGTGCTTATCCGCAGCAGACGACTCTGGAAATGGCAAAGAACTATATGCTCCGCAACGGCGCTGCTGCCAACGCCTTCTCGGCCTATGCCGGCGCTTCCCTGCTCGTCGCTGACCTTGGCATCGCCGCTGACACGGCCGATATTCCGGACCTTTTCCCGCTGCGCATTGCCGCGGGCACAAAAAACATGACCAAGGGACCGGCCATGACGCGGGAACAGGCCAGCGCTTCCATCAAAACAGGCATCCTGCTGGCCCATTTCCTGATTGATAACGGCTGCGACTGGATCCTGCCGGGAGAAATGGGCATTGCCAATACGACGGCCAGCGCGGCCATCGCCGCGGTCTGCTGCGGCAAAACGCCCGAAGAAGTCACGGGACGCGGCACCAATATCTCCGACACGCGCCTCAAGAAAAAAATCGAGGTCGTGCGCCGTGCCCTTGCAGTCAATCAGCCAAATCCCAACGATGCCCTCGATATCCTCGCCAAGGTCGGCGGCTTTGAATTTGGCTGCATGGCCGGCCTGATTCTCGGCGCTGCGTCTGCAAAAAAAGCCGTCATACTCGACGGCGCCAACTGCGCCGCGGCCGCCCTGCTCGCCCAGAAACTCGCCCCCGAGTCAATTTCCTACGTATTCGCCTCCCATCTTGGTTCAGAAGCATCCCATCATCATATGCTCCAGCAGCTCGGCCTGCAGCCATTCCTGCATCTTGACCTGCGCCTGAGCGAAGCTGCCGGCTCTGCCATCGCCGCGCGTATCATGGAGGATTTCCTCGCTTACTGGTATACGACGCAGGAAAAAGTTCCTGCTGATATTGGCTGGTACGACTTCTGCAAAATCCTGCAGCAGGGAGAATACTGTGTGCTCAATCTGAAAGAATATGCACATTACTACGATGACAAAGACGACGACCTCATCAACGCCTTTACGATGTCTGAGCAAAATGTACAGCTGACTGACACGACTTTTGACTTTTATCTTGATTCCATGCCGGATTTGGATAAAAATGCCATGGACGTATGCCGGCACCGCATCGACCATCTGACCAAGCCCATAGACAGTCTCGGCTGTCTGGAACAGATTGCCTGCGCCATAGCAGGTACCAGCGGCATAGAACGCCCTGGCAAAGATACACAGCGCGTCCTGCAGATTTTCTCGCTGCGCGAGAAACTTTCGCTTTCGTTATCCCTGCTTTTAAAATCCTGCGGGGCCTCCGCCGGCTTCCAGATTTATTTCGAACAGGTCAATACGGAGAAAAGCCCCGCCGCGGCCTTTGACTTTGGCCGTGAAGAAGGGGAAGTTGCCGCCGCCCTCCATCCCCTCCTCGCCTTAGGCGTCGATGAAGCAAGTACCGAAGATGCCCCCGGCACCATGGCCGCAGCTCTCAGGCAGACTTTACTGACAGCAGATGGCGAGCTTCGCTATCCTGCCGATACGTTCCTGAAATATGTGCCTGAAAAATATCAGCACCTCGTGTCGGCCCTTCTCGGTGCCATCATCGCGGGCGCCCATAATCACGGCCTGATCCTGCTCGACAGCGATGCCCTGAAAATCATCGCGCGCTACGCTTTGCAGATTGCACCGGAAATCCGCTCTTATCTGCTGCCCGTACAGCCGGAACTCGTCGACCTCAATCTGCGCCTGCCCGGTCTCACGGCAGCCTGCGGCATGCAGATTGTCCTCGCCTCCCTCTTTATGCTCAACAATATGAAGACGTTCGAAGAAACGAAGGTCTCGATTGCCACGAGCGGCCCCGGCAGCGTGCGCCAAAATCAGCAGCATGATAAAGCAGATACCATACAAAAACAATAACAGGAACACAGACAAAAAATCGCTGGGAACTGTCCCAGCGATTTTTTTACTGCCCATTGCGCCATTACAAAGACAGCCTCTATTTTTATTGCTGCAGACCGAGTTCGTCTTTATGGGCCTGCATGCCCTCGATGCAGCACTGCATGACATCGGCGGCATCCATGCCGAGCATTGCAAAGCCCTGCTTGATGATATCGCGATTGCATTTTGCCGCAAAGCGCTTGTCCTTGAATTTTTTCTTGAGACTTTTGACGGCCATGCCATCGAGGCCCTCAGGGCGCATGAGCGCATAGGCCTGTACGATGCCCGTGAGCTCATCGACGGTGAAAAGGCTCTTCGCGATGTTCGTTTCCGGCTTGACTTCATCCGTCGTGATGCCGTAGCCATGTGAGATAATCGTCTCAATATCCTCTTCCGGCACGCCTTCCGGCTCCAAGAGTTCCCGGACATGATGGCAGTGTTCATCCGGATATTTCTCATAATCGACATCATGCAGATAGCCAACGGCCTCCCAATGCGCCTTGTCTTCGCCAAAATGGTCGGCCATGGCCCCCATCGCCGCACTGACGGCCGCCGCATGGGTAAAAAGATGTGCCTCTGTCGTGTGTTTTGCCAGAATTTCCTTGGCCTTCGCTAACGTCAATTCGCTCATATAAATTCCTCCATCTGTAAGCTTCTGTACTATCTATTGTAACCATCTGTCCGCAAAATGCAACCATCCCCTGACATCTGACTTATCCACAATGTGCACAAGCTTTCCTGTGGATATTGTGGATAAGTCAGACTGAAGCCACAATATATGGCGATATTCTTCAAGTTATCCAAAGCATATTTGTGGATAAACCTGTGGAATGAATTTTACAGCTTTATAATGACACCTGAAGACAGTTCTAACACACAGGCAGTATAGTAAAGTCACTCAAGCAAAGGAGTGAGCATCATAAACATTTCCATGAAAAAACGCAGTCTCGCACTGGCCCTCGCCCTGTCGCTTACGGCAGGCTTCGGCATCGTACAGGCAAGCCCGGCAGAAAATCAGGCGCCGCCTGCCATGGCGCAGTCAGGAACTATGCCAGCTCCACCTGACGGACAGCTGCCCCCGGGACCGCCGCCAGATGGCCCGATGGGCGGACCTGGCAGGCAGCAGACGAAAAGCGCCGCGGATTTTACGGCAGCCAAAGTCGTCGATAACACAACAGCCTCTTATGACAAACTGTCTCTCTCCGCAGAGAACACAGACGAAAATGCCCTGCTCGTACGCAGCGGCGGCAAGGTGACGCTGACGAACAGCACTCTGCAGAAGACAGGCAATTCCTCGAGTGCGGATGCCTGCAATTTCAGCGGCCAGAACGCCGTCTTCCTCGCATCAAACAGCACGGCCTCGCTTTCAAACGTGACCCTGACGTCCGATGCTGACGGTGCCAACGCCGTCTTCGCGACGGGCAAAAACAGCGTGATTACGGCCGATCACCTGACAATTCACACGAAAAACAATTCCTCGCGCGGCCTCGATGCCACCTACGACGGCACGATTAATGCCACGAATGTCGACATCACGACGGAAGGCGCACACTGCGGCGCCTTGGCCACGGACCGCGGCGAAGGCACGGTCATCGTCAAAAACGCCAAAATCAATACATCCGGTGAAGGCAGCCCCTGCATCTATTCAACGGGCAATATCCAGCTGACCGACGGCACTGGCGAAGCCACGGGCAGTGAGATTGCCGTCGTAGAAGGCAAAAATTCAATCGCACTCCAAAATGCGGACCTCACGGGCCATGTCGGCCACGGCATTATGCTTTACCAGAGCTTCTCCGGTGATGCCGGCGTCGGCGAGGCAAGTTTCAGTGCCAAGGATTCCAAACTCACGAATCTGTCCTCGGGCCCGATGTTCTACATCACGAACACGACAGCCACGGCTTCGCTCGAAAATACACAGCTTGTACAGGACGGCGATATCCTTGTAAATGTCACGAGCGGCCGCTGGGGCACGGCGGGCAAAAACGGCGGCAATTTCACGCTGAATACCGCGAACCAGAAGCTCACTGGCAAGATCCTGGCCAACAAGATCAGCAGCGTCACGCTGAACCTCGGCGATAAGGCCAGCTTCCGTGGCTCCCTCAATGAAGACAACGCCGCAAAGACGGCTTCGGTAAACCTCAAAAAGGGCAGCAGCTGGGAGCTCACGGCTGACTCTTACGTCACGGCCATCACGGATGAGAATGCAAAATTCCGGAACATCAAGAGCAATGGCCACAACATCTACTACGATAAGAACAGCAATGCTTCCCTGAATGGCAGGACCATCAAACTGCCGGGCGGCGGCAGGCTCATCGCCAAATAAAATCACCCAGGAAAAGAAAAGGAAGGGCTGGAAAATCCAGTTCCTTCCTTTTTATTTATTGACAATATTTCATTTCACCAGCAAAGTCAGCATGTATGGCATTTTTCGTAGATGCCGTGCTCCTTGAGCGTCTTGACGACGGTCTCGCCGATATGGGCAACGGTGTCCGCGACCTCAATGCCGACAGCATTGAGGGCCTTGATTTTATCCGCCGCCGTGCCCTTGCCGCCCGAAATGATGGCGCCGGCATGGCCCATGCGTTTGCCCGGGGGCGCCTGACGGCCGGCGATGAACGCCGCCACTGGCTTATCCGGCATATTCTGCTGAATCCACTTGGCCGCATCTTCTTCCGCCGTGCCGCCAATCTCGCCGATCATGAGCACGGCGAGTGTTTCCGGATCTTCTTTGAACAGTTTCAGCGCATCGATGAAGTCCGTGCCCTTGACAGGGTCGCCGCCAATGCCAACAGCCGTTGTCTGGCCGATGCCCGCGGCCGTAAGCTGGAACGTCGCTTCGTACGTCAGGGTGCCGGAACGCGAAATGACGCCGACATGACCTTTCCGGTGAATGTAGCCCGGAATAATGCCAAGCTTGCATTCATCGGCCGTGAGGATACCGGGACAGTTCGGGCCAATCAGCCGCGTCCTGCGGCCTTCCATATAGCGGCGCACCTTGACCATATCCTGCACGGGGATATGCTCCGTGATGCAGACCACGACGTCAAGCTCTGCATCCACGGCCTCCATGATGGAATCGGCAGCAAAACGCGCCGGCACATAGATGACCGAAGCCGTTGCGCCCGTCGCTTTGACCGCATCGCGCACCGTATTGTACACAGGGATGCCCTCGACAAACTGGCCTCCCTTGCCAGGCGTCACACCGGCCACGATTTTGGTACCGTAGTCGAGCATCTGCTTCGTATGAAACGTCGCAGCCTTGCCTGTAATGCCCTGTACGATGACTTTTGTATCTTTATGAACCAAGATTCCCATAAGACGACCTCCTCATGCTTTGGCGTCGGCTTCTTTGACGAGCCGTACGATGGTTTCTGCGCCGCCCTCCATGGTTGGAGCCATGATGACGTTCGCAATCGGCGTATCCTTGAGAATCTCGCGTCCCCGTTCCACGTTGGTTCCTTCGAGGCGTACAACGACCGGCACCGGCAGGGAATGGCCATCCTCGGAAACAATCTTAGCCGCATCGACAATGCCCTGTGCTACGAGGTCGCATTTATTGATGCCGCCAAAGATATTGACAAAAATCCCCTTGGCCTGTCCGCCATCGAGCATAATGCGGAAGGCCTCAGCAATCTTCTCCGGCGTGGAATCGCCGCCAACATCGAGGAAGTTGGCTGGTTCGCCGCCATAATATTTGATGATATCCACGGTAGCCATAGCAAGGCCGGCACCATTGACCATGCAGGCCACGTCACCGCCGAGGTTGACGTAGTTGAGACCTGCTTCGGCCGCACGTCGCTCTTTCGGGTCTTCTTCTGTCTCATCACGCAGGGCCTCGATATCCGGGTGACGGAACAGTGCACTGTCATCAAAGTTCAGCTTGGCATCGAGGGCCACGACATCGTCATCTTCCGTGACCACCAGAGGATTGATTTCCGCAAGACTGCAGTCCTTGCCGACAAAAGCCTTGTACAGATTCATCATGAGCTTCGTGACCTTGCGCACAGCGGCCTGCGGGAAATGCATGCCATAAGCCATGCGGCTGGCCTGGAACGGCAGCAGACCGACAGCCGGGTCAATGTATTCCTTGAGAATCTTATCCGGCATCTCGGCAGCGACTTTTTCAATTTCCATGCCGCCTTCTTCCGAACCCATCATGACGACGCGTGCCGTCTGTCGGTCAATGACAAAGGAAAGATAATATTCCTTCTTGATGGCCGCACCTGCCTCGATGAGCAGGCGATTGACCTTCTTGCCCGCAGGGCCGGTCTGATGCGTGACGAGGATTTTGCCTAAAAGTTCTTCTGCCGCTTTGCCAGCAGCCTCCGGGGAATGGACGACCTTGACGCCGCCCGCCTTGCCGCGGCCGCCGGCATGAATCTGCGCCTTGACGACTACGGTTTCTGTGCCAAGCTCCTTGGCATTTTCGATGGCCTCTTCTACGGAAAAGGCGGGTTTGCCCTCAGGAACGTTAACTCCATAAGAGCGCAGGATGGCCTTACTCTGATATTCGTGGATATTCATAGACAATCTCCTATTTATTTGCTGTATGATAAGCCTCGAGTTTCTTTGCAGCTTCATGAAGCATATCCTGGGTAATCTTATACGGCATGATGCGCACGTCCTGCTTTTTCTCCGTCGCGCGGAATACGCGGTGGATATCTTCCTCACTCGCGCAGGTCTCCTGACGGCAGGTCGGCAGGCCTATGCTGCGGCAGAACGCATAAAAGCGTTTGAATTCCTCCTGCTGGCCATCGCAGAGCAAAAGAAGCAGAATGCCGTAGGCCACGAGCCCGCCGTGCTGCCGGCACTGTTCAGCCGCCGGCAGATCCGCGAGCTCTACAAAGAGCTGATGGGCGATATGCCCGTTGAACTCCGGAGCAGCAAAATTCGAAACAAGGCCGCTCGTCATGACAATGGAAAGAATGACTTCCTCAAAAGCCGGGCTCACAATATGGCGTTTATTATCGGCTACAGCCTGCTCGCCATAATCGTAAAGCGGGTCGAGGCACATCCTCGACAGAGCGATGCCCATGCCGTCCCGGTGATTGAGCTTGCGGCCGCGCGAGGCGATTTCCGCCTCATAGTACTTGGCCATCGTATCGCCAATGCCGCGCAGGAGATACTCGACCGGAGCCTGCGCCATGATGCGGCTGCAGAGGAATACATGGACTGGGGGAATCGTCGAATAAAGATAATCCTGGAATTTTCCCTCCGGCGTATAGATGGTAGCAATACTGGCAGATGCCGCACAGCTGCCAGCGACCGTAGGAAATGTAAAGAATGGCTTATGCTGTTTATGCGCCACAGCCTTAGCCGTATCAATGGCCTTGCCGCCCCCCACGGCAAAGACCATATCCGCAGCCCGTACAGCGGAATCGTTGTTGATGCGGTCGATATTTTCAAGAGACGTCTGTCCCCCCGCATGGATGAAGCCCGTAAACTCCAGCCCCACGCCTTCCACAGCGCGCACCATCTTTTCCTGTGCCGCCTCGATGCCGCGCCTGCCGCCAATGACGACAACGCTCTTGCCGTAGCGTGGGCAGACCTCGCGGATTTTGTCGTATGCTTCAACACCAATTGTATAATCCGGAAAAATCATGGTATAGCGGTCATTCATCTTACTTTCCCCCTTTCCCTATCCTGCTTCTTTTAGTCTTTTTGTCCCAGAACGTATACCGTCTGAGCTTTCCACGTATCCCCCTTCTTGAGAATCGGCTGTGGGAAATTCGGGTTGGCGAACGCATTCGGGAAATACTGTGTCTCAAGGCAGAAGCCCGTGCGGCGCTGGAATCTTACGCCATCCTTGCCCGGCAGGCTGCCGTTCAAATAATTGCCCGTATAGAACTGAACGCCCGGCTGCGTCGTGTAGCAGGTCAGCGTAAAGCCGGACTGATCGGATTCTGCATAAGCCGCTTTCTTGAGGCCTCCGTTCACATAATCGATTGGGCAGCTCGGGTCAAAACCGAACATCCCCGGCTTCATCTCAACAACCGGCTTCTCGTCGCGGATCACCCAGTTATGGTCATAGCCATGGCCCATGACGAGTTCATCAAAATCATCATCGATGTGCTCGCCAATGCGAGTCGGCTGGCGAAGGTCCATCGGCGTGCCCTCTACATCAAGGATACGGCCATCCGGCAGGGATTCCGCATCGGCCCAGGTATATTTGTCGGCAAAGATCTGGATTTTCTGGTCCAGCACCGGGCCCGAGGCAAAGCCATTGAGATTGAAATATGTATGATTCGTGAGATTGCAGACCGTGTCCGCATCCGAGACAGCTTCATAGCGGATGGACAGCTCATTGTCATTCGACAGCGAATAGAGAACGTTTACTGTCATATTACCGGGATAGCCGCCCTCACCGTCTGCGGCATGATACGTAAGCTTCACGCCCTGATCTGTCTCTTCTGCCGTCCAGAGTTTCTGATGGAAGCCCTTAAAGCCGCCATGAATGTGGTTCTGCATCTTAGAACCCGTATTGAGGTCCAGCTGATACGTCTTGCCATCAATCGTCACCTTGCCGCCGGCGATGCGGTTTGCATGGCGTCCCACGAGACCGCCCATGCTCGTATCATCTTTTTCATAATCCGAACCGTCCGCATATCCAAGTACAATATCCGTACGTTTATGGTCTTTGCCATAGGCACTCCAAGCCACCAGACGTGCGCCAAATGTCGTAACCTTGACTTCCGTTCCCTTCGTATTGCGCAGCGTATAGAGTTCTACCTCTCTGCCATCGCTGAGTTTTCCAAATGGTTCCTTTGTGATCGTAGCCATGCAGCATACCTCCCGGAATAAATTGATATCGCCGAATTGAATATGATTTCGGACAATTTTATACGACTTCACTTTACTATGTATTAACGTATTTGTCAAATTAATTTCGTCTTCCTGTGTAATACTGTTACATTTATCAAGTTAAACAATTTGTGTCAATTGTGCTATAATTATGCTATAATGCAATCATAGTTGTAGATTTGCATGTAGTTTAAGAGGGGGAATCATGATGAAAGAGAAGAGTGCTTTTATTTTCTTCAACTGCGATGAAGAGAAAAGCCAGAAGTCGATGAACTTATTTTACAACAAAGAGATCTTCCGTGATCTCAAGGTCTCCCGCAAGGCTCTTTTAAGCAAGATTGAAGAAGAGATTGCTGCCGGCCGCATTCATGCAAAAGAAGAGGACCTGCCCGCTATCCGCGATGCCATCCTCAAGGGAGACCCAACCGATGCCAGTGCCTACATCCAGTATGGCACGATCCTGTCCTTTCCGATTGTTTAAGGCACACAAAAAAGACGTCACCTCAGATAGAAGTGACGTCTTTTTTTATATCCGGATTTCATCGAGATGATTCACGACCGTGTCCGCTAAGGAAAGGTCCTGCCTGCCGGAATGCGGGCTGCGGAACCCGATGCAGTACATGCCGGCACGTTTCGCAGCCAATACCCCCGCTGCCGTATCTTCAAGCACCATGCATTCTGCAGGGCTTACGCCGAGCTTCTCTGCACTGAGCAGATAGATAGCCGGGTCCGGCTTGCTCTTCGGCAGCGTGCTGCCCGAAATGACGGATTTGAAATACGGACGGATGGCAAAAGCATCGAGCACGGTTTCCATGACCTTCTCCCAGGAAGATGTGGCCAGTGCCAGGGGAATTCCCTTATGGTAAAGTTTCTTGATGAGTGCGACTGAGCCTTCAATCGGTTTTATAGCACCGCTCTGCAGGACTTCAAGATAATGCTCGTGCTTATAACACACAAGCTCCTCTACCGAAAGGTCTTTACGCCCCTCTTTGGCAATTACTTCGCCAAATATCTCATTACTCGTCCTGCCCATATAATAAATGAGGTCCGCTTCATCAAAAGGCAGGCCAAAATGATGGAAGGTATCCATCTTGACGCGGGAATGAATGGGCTCACTGTCCAGAATGACACCATCCATATCGAAAATAAATGCTGCTGGCTGCAAAAAAAGAACCTCCCCGTAATGTGTTAACTCCATTATACGGGAAGGTCCGGCTGCTGGCAATATCAAAAACCAGCCTGAAAAACGAGATTCATGAAGAACAGAAAGCCAAGGCCGTAGCTCAGGGCGTGCAGTTCGCGCGAGCGGCCGTTCATGAGCTTGAGCAGAGGATAAGCCGTAAAACCAAAGGCCAGCCCCGTCGAAATACTGCCGGAGAGCGGAATCAGCACCACGACGAGAAAGGCCGGGAACCACTCCGAAAAGTCCTTGAAGTCCATATGCTGCAGCTGCTGCATCATCATGGCCCCTGTGATGATGATGACGGGCGCAATAGCCGCCTGCGGCACATAGGAGAGCAGCGGGATAAAGAACAATGATACGAGGAAGAGCACGGCTGCGGTCAGGGCCATGAGCCCCGTGCGCCCGCCGCTGGCGATGCCGGCAGCACTTTCTGCCGCTGCAACAGTAGGACTTGTCCCCAGGAGACTCGAAAGAATGGTCGTCAGGGCCGAACCGCGGAACGTCCGCGAAAATTTATTGCGGTCAGGCAGAATGCCTTCCAAAAGCCCCATCGTCTCAAATATCATGATCATGGACATCGAGAACACAGAAAGCAGAAACGGAATGGTCAGGATATGATGGAAATCAGCCTGGAACAGCAGCTGCGGATAATCGTAGATATGGGAAAAATCGAGGTCGAGCGGTGCAGCATCCTTGAGCCCGAAAAACTGCGCCACGGCAGTCGTCACCAGTATGGCAATAAAGAAACTGCCAGTCACACCGCGCAGATAAAGGGCCAGACTCAAGACAAGGCCAAATAAGGCCAGCAGCGCCATGGGATTTGTCAAAGCCCCAAGTTCGATGATGGAATTTGTACCGGAGCGGATGAGCTGTGCTTTTTCAAGGCCAATCTCAACGAGGAACAGGCCAATGCCTGCCGTAATGGCACACTTGAGCGAATTCGGCACAGCACTGGCGATGCGTTCACGCCATTTCGTGCAGGCTACGTAAGCAAAAATCACCCCTGAAACAAGAGAAATCGCAATGGCCTCCTGCCAGGAAAGTCCCATCTGCACGCAGACCGTATACGTGAAAAAGGCATTGATGCCCATGCCCGGAGTCAGTACAATCGGTGCATCCGCGACAAAAGCCATGATCAGACAGCCGATAATGGACGAAAAAATTGTGGCAAAGACGGAAAGCTCGGCCGGAATCCCCGCGTCAGCCAGAATAATGGGATTGACGACAATGATATAAGAAATTGCAAAAAAAGCCGTAATGCCAGCCAAAATTTCTTTTTGCCATAAACGGCGGTCCTTAAAAACGCCGCCAAACAATGACTTCATATTGTTCCCTCCTGAATCCTTTTTTCTTACTGATTCTAGTTTAACGATTTTAAGTAAAATAAAAAAGGACAAGAGTCCATTGCGTCCTAAAAATATTAAAATATTTATATTCAGAAAGTTTTCGCCGCCTCTTTTTTACGATATAATATTCCATAAGAAGAGAATCGGGCTTATACCATCTAAAGGAGTTTTTTCATGAAGCTTGAACAAGTGATTGAATTCATGCCTGAGAGCATTCGACGGCTTATCAATTATCGCACTTTCCTGCCCGGCGAAGCCTTGGTCCGCAAGGGAGAACGCGCCGATCATGTCTTCATCCTGACAAAGGGCACGACGCGCGTCAGCAATGAATTTGCCAGCGGACAGCGTTACAGCTTTGCCAAGCAGACTGTACCAGACCTTATCGGGGATCTTGAAGTCCTGGCGGATCAGGAGTTCTTTTCCACCACGAATGAAGCTGTGACAACCTGTGAAGTCATAGCCATGACGGCCGACACGTTCAAGCAGTGGATGAAACGCGACAATCATTTTGCCTGTGCCATCGCCAAAATGCTGGCAAAAAAAATGTATCCGACTTCCAATGAGAACGGCCGTATCAAATTCCAGCCAAGCATCCAGCGTCTGCAGCAATACCTGATTAAACGCCTGGATGATTCTCCATCAGATCTTTTCGTGCTGCACAGCAACCGGCAGCAGATTGCCGATGAAATCGGCACGAGTGTCAAGACGGTCAACCGCGGTGTCAGCAAACTTCGTGATGCGGATTTTATCAGCCTGTTTCACGGCAAGATTGCCATCAATGCCGAACAGCAGCAAAAATTGCGTACCCTGAGATTTGATGTATAAAAAATGCAGCCCCTGCAGGCTGCATTTTTTATATGCATATGTTACTGTATATTATGGTACGTTACTTTACAGGCAGCTCTGAAGTGCAGTGCGGGCAGCGCGTTGCATCGTCAGCAATCTCCTGCCTGCAGTACGGGCAGAGACGTGCTGCCTTCGCTTCTTTCTTCGGCATCAGACGGTTGACCTGCTTAATAAGCAGGAAAATGGCAAAGGAAACAATCAGGAAATCGACCACGGCATTAAGAAAGGAGCCATAGGCAATAACCGGCAGTCCAGCGGCTTTAGCCTCAGACAGCGTTGCTGCCGGCGTACTCGAAAGGTTCAAGAAGAGATTGGAAAAATCAACCCGTCCTAAAAGCAAACCGAGCGGCGGCATCAGGATATCGTTGACAAACGACGAAACAATCTTGCTGAAAGCTGCACCAATGATGATACCAACGGCCATGTCAAGAACATTGCCACGCATAATAAATTTCTTGAATTCGTCTAACATAAGCTTCTCCCCCATATAAACATATGAATAAAACAAAACCGCTTTCATTCTACCATAAGCAAAAAGAAATTCATAGCATAATCATAACACAAAAAAGCTCCGCCGCAGCGGAGCCTTTGCTTAACCGGCAACTTCCTATCCTCCCAGTCCGTCTCCAGACAAGTACTTTCG
>NZ_JBJEXT010000028.1:0-160837 GCF_051886055.1 Mitsuokella apri
GCAAGACGTAATTCGGTCTGATGAAGAGGCTGCTTAAAGTTGTAAACTACTGTTAAGCGATAGAAGAATGGAATAAAGGTAGTGAAGACGGATACATGCGTATGACACGACGGCGCCGCAGGGCATGGCTCAGACGGTGCAAAGAGCAGAATGAAGATTGTGCAGGGTCAAGGTATGGAAGCCGTCTTTCTTTACGCCGTTTTCGCGACCGGCAGAGACGGCAGCGCCAGCTGCGTCAGTCTCTGGCCTGTCTGTCAGCAGGTTCCTTATGCCTGCTGCCTTTTCTTCATTCCCGCGCTTTGGCGTCCGGCAGCCTGCAGCCGTGGACACAGTCACAGGAAGACCTTAAGGAACTCAGCCAGACGAGTCATGAACATCATGAAAGACAGAGACTGGCAAAAGAAAAAGACCGGAACGCTCAGGCAGAAAAGCAGGCCCAAAAGGAACTGGCCGCAGCGCAGCAGCATCTTGAGATGTGTCAGACGGAGCTGAGAATCTATCAGGAAACGCAGTTTCACAATCAATTGATTGAAGAAAGGCGCGCTTACTGGCAGCAGGAAACGGCAAAAGCGGCCGCGGCGCGTGATAAAGCGGAACTTTTTCTGACCGATAAACAGGTCCGGGCCCTTGAAATCGAGCGTCAGCTCAGGGCCTTGGACAAGCGAAATACCGTCAGGATGGGCATGTCCTATGCGTCATGGTCCGGCCGTTCTTCATGGCCTGCCGGTGCCGATAAGGGCAGCCAGCTTGTCTGGCCGCTGGCAGCATCATATGCAAAAGATGGTTTTGCGGTCAAGGCGGCAGGCGGTTTTTTATGGCAGCATCAGCAAAATGAGGAAGGGTTCGGCAAAGACTTTGCCAGTCTGCTGGATCTGGAAACGGAAACTTCCTTTGAACCTGCGCATTCCGGACCGCGCGGCCTGCGCTATATTCTGGGGCTTCGCCTGCCGACGGGCAGGACGCAGTCCGTGCGTGATTTGGTCCCCGATGGCCTTGGTACCATAGATTATGTTCATCGCGGCTGGGAAGTCACGCCGGGCATGGAATTTTCTTATCATTATACGAAGGATGACGTCCTGAAAACGCGTTTTGACATCACGGTACCGGGGCATTATCGGGCACCGGCTTTGCAGGGGTGGCAGCCGGATGTTCATCCCGGCAATCGTTACCGCCAGTCCCTTGCTTACCTGCACAGCGGCGCTGCTTCCTCTTATATGCTGAAGGCCGTGTGTATGACAGAGGAAAAGAGCGAAATCGGGAATCTCCGCTATCGTCCCGGTACCCAGACTCTTTTCGGAGGGTATGCAGAGCATTACGTGTCTTCCCGTGATGCCATGCAGGCTTATGCGGCTTCCTTCCGCCAGCTGGCCGGCCGTTACAGCACGGATTTTTCTGGGTTCACAGGTCTTGAGGCAGGGGAAGATGGCCGCTGCAGCGGCATTCTTTACGGACTTGGCTGGCGTCATGAAGAAAATCCTTTCTTATTATATTATGCCAGAGCCTCTTATATGAAAATGGGAGGTACGCGCATCGAACCTTCCCGCTATTTGCTGCAAAAGGATGTGAGGCGTTGGTCGGGCGTACTTGGCATGGAGCGGCTGCTTCGCGAAGACTTGAGTTTGGGCGCAGAGCTTTCCTATTATAAACAGAACGATGGGATACAGGGAGACAGCCATGGCTGGCAGTCTTTCGTCATGCTGCAGAAGCTTTTTTGAGAAAAG
Source organism: Mitsuokella apri (assembly GCF_051886055.1). Classification (NCBI taxonomy): domain Bacteria; kingdom Bacillati; phylum Bacillota; class Negativicutes; order Selenomonadales; family Selenomonadaceae; genus Mitsuokella; species Mitsuokella apri. The sequence goes on from NZ_JBJEXT010000028.1 coordinate 1,722, forward strand.
ACGGACGCAGGGGAATGGATGAAAAGAGATTCACACGAGGGGATTGATGGTTGATGAATAGAAAGAAGTGGATTTGGTATCTGCCGCTGGTGACCGCTGCCATCAGCGTGATGCCGTCCTCTGCCATGGCAGCACCCGTGGCGGACGAATGGGTATATGAAGATTTAGAGCAGCTTGCCGGAGCAGGGTATCTCGAACTTCCCCCAGGGGACCTGCATCAGCTGAGCCGCAAAGACCTCGCTGCTTTGGTCGGCAAAGCGATGGACCGGATGGAGTCTTATGAGGGAACAAGCCTTGCCGATGAATACGGCCGCGTAACGAAGCTGCTCGTGGAAGATAAAGTCCAACTCGGGCTGGCCAAAGAGCAGCTCGAAGCTGCCGGCAAAATCTTTCGCCAGCGGGAAAGAGAGGCACGGCGCGATACGGATGCCCTGGCACGCCAGTCCCTGCGCGGCAACAACCGCCTTGAAGTCATGGAGCCCCTGCAGAAACGGGCTAAGGAAAGCCAGATGCGGCTGCAGGGAGCGGCGCGCGACTTTGCGATTGCACGCCAGCGTGCCCTGCGCCGTCAGCGCATGGCCGACGAACTCGAGCAGAGACAGAATGATATCATGGCGGCCATGACAGGGGCATCGTCAGGCACAGGACCGCTGCCGCAGAGCTCTTTGCCAGCCGGCACAGCTGGCATGACTGGCACGTCCGGCATAAATGGTTCGGCTGCGTCCCCTCAGAGTGCAGGGCTTTTGCGCGACAGCTCTGCTCAGGATGCGGACGCGATGGCGCGTCTTTCGGCCCTGCGCACGGAATTTGTCAGCGAGCTGGACGAAGCGGGGGCTCTTGACAAGCAGAATGCGCATCTGGCAGACGACCTTCCGGTCAAGGATGTTCAGCGTCCGAGGCTGCGTATCGATAGCGAGGTACGTCTGTCGGATGGCAAATCTACAGGAGACCGGGATGAATACCGCTACCACAATTCGGAACTGCGCCTGCGCGTTTATCCGGATTACAACATCGACGGCAACTGGCATGCAATCGGCATGGTGGAAGGCAAGAAGGAATTCGGCAGCCGCAAGGACAAAGATGACGAAAAACTGCGTCTGGACCGGTATTACCTTGAGGGCCATGTTGGGCTGGCCAAGGTCGATGCCGGGGCCTTTGGTTCCCTGATGGCCGAGGGCAATATCTACGACAGCAAGTTCAAGGGCATACGCATTGAGGGAGGTGTGCCTGTAAAATACGCTTTTGAATACGGCCAAGCGAATGATACGGACAAGGCCTGGGATGCTACGGCCGATTATGTGCAGCCAACTTACAGCATCGGCGCGGGCGTCTACCGCTTTGAGGGCGGCTACGATAAAGACAATGTCGTCCGCGATGGCAAACAGAGCATCGCCATGGCCAATGTCCATAAGCTCGTGGGCAGTATTGACCTCGGGGCCATGGTCCTTTACGGCAAGGACCGCGGGCATGATGGCACAGGGTACGTCATCTCGGCGGCAAACGGACAGGAGCAGAGCTGGAAGCCGCGCAGCCGCAGCTGGTGGCTCAAATACTATTATCAGCCGTATGAGACGTATTACTCGCATACGATGAACGGCACGGCCGATTTTATGCGCAAGTATGGCGGCTTCAAGGGCTGGGGGGCCGGATATTCGTACACCCTGAGCAAAGACTGGCTCTTTAATCTCGAGTACTATCATCTCTGGGATCTCGATGGGCACAAGGCCAGCAATACCATCTGGGGCTCACTGACCACGTATTTCAAGAATTATGAAGACTGACTGAGTAAGAGAAGATACCGATACAATACAGAATATATTCATAACAAGGGGACGATAGAAATGATGGGGGCAGTAGAAAAATTAAAGGCACGGCAGACGGCATTGGCTGTCGTCGGCCTCGGTTATGTCGGCCTGCCTTTGGCTGTTGCATTTGCCAGACACTTCGAGGTAATCGGCTTTGACCTGAATGAGGAAAAAATTGCCTGTTACCAAAAGGGACATGATGTCACGGAAGAAGTCGGCGATGCTGCTCTTCGCGAGGCCAAGGTGAAATTTACGTCAGATGCTTCTGAACTTGCGCAGGCCTCTTTTATCGTGGTGGCCGTGCCGACGCCTGTTCATGATGATAAGACACCGGACCTCGGCCCTGTGACAGCGGCAAGCCACAGCGTGGGCCGAAATCTCCAAAAGGGCAGTATCGTCGTGTACGAGTCCACGGTTTATCCGGGGGTTACCGAAGATGTCTGCAGGCCCATCCTCGAGCAGGAATCCGGACTTTGCTGCGGGCATGACTTTAAGATTGGCTATTCACCGGAACGCATCAATCCGGGCGACAAAAAGCATCGTCTGGCACAGGTGACAAAAATCGTGTCAGGCTCCGATGAAGAGGCTCTGTCTGAGATTGCAGCCGTTTATCAAAATGTTGCGCCATCCATCTACCGCACGTCAAGCATCAAGGCAGCAGAAGCGGCCAAGCTCTCGGAAAATGCCCAGCGCGATGTCAACATCGCGTTCATGAATGAGCTTTCGCGTTCGTTTCACCGCATGGGCATTGACACAGAAGATGTCGCCCGGGCCATGGATACGAAGTGGAATTCGCTGCATTTCCGCCCGGGGCTCGTCGGCGGGCACTGCATCGGTGTCGACCCTTATTATCTGATTCATCAGACAGAACGTCTGGGGGGCCACACGCCACTGACTCTGGCAGCACGGCGGACGAACGAGGGCATGAGTGACTTTGTGACCGGCAATATCGTGCGCGAGCTCATTCGGCAGAAAATCGATGTAGCTCATGCGCGCATTGTCCTTTTCGGCATGACTTTCAAAGAGAACTGTCCCGATACGCGCAATTCGCGGGCTGTCGATATTTACCACCAGCTCGAGAGCTATGGAATTTCACCGCTGGCCGTTGATACGCGGGCCGAGGCAGCGTCATTTGTCAGAGAATTTGGCATAAAATTGCGGCCGCTGAACGAGATTCAGGAAGCGGATGCTCTTGTTTTCCTCGTGGCGCATCAGGAATTTCGGGAGCTGACGATGGCAGAACTGCAAAAAATGGCAAGGCCCCGTGGAGAAGGCCGGCCCGTGCTCGTCGATGTGAAGCATATCTTTAATAGGAAGGAAGCCGGGCGGGCTGGCTTTTCCTATTGGGGCCTTTGAGCCCTGAAAGAAGCAGGTGAATAGGAAGTTCGTTTTCATTCGGGGAAGTGGGAAACTTGAGCTATAAAAAAATTGCAGCGATTGCCCTGGCGGTGCTGCTGGTAATATGCGCGGGCCTCGTTTATTTGCGGGACCATACATCGGTAGGAAAGCATGAACTGAATGAAATCGCCGATGTCAGCGCTGCGTATCAGGCCGATGAGGAAATCGCGGAAGCAAAGGACAAACTGCAGGCTGGGATTGAGCCGGCACAGGTCATCACGACTTTGCCGGAAGGAGCCTCGTGCGTGGCCATCGTCATCGACGGTCTGCCCGACCGTCCCCTGACGGCGCGTCTCATCGATGTACTCGAAAAACATCAGGCCACGGCGACGTTTTTTGTGGAAGGGCAGAATGCGGCGGACCAGCCTGAGACCATCCGCCTGCTGCGCGACAAGGGCTTTGAGCTGGGCAATTACACATTGGTCGGGCTTGCAGATTTTGATAAGGCCTCACAGGACGAGCAGCTTGCTGAACTATGCCGCACGCAGAAAATCGTCAATGTGCGTTCTGCCTTTACGCCAACGCTTTTCCGGGCACCGCGCACGGTCTTTACCGATGAACTGCTGAAGACGGTTCATGCAGCCGGCCTTTCTTATGCAGTCAAGGAAAATATGCGCTATAAGAAGGGGACGCTGGCAAGTCAGGAAAATGCTGCTGCGTATGCGGCCAATATTCCCGACGGCAGCATCATAGCCGTTGAAATCGGTCATCCGGTCGAGCGCAAGGCCGAGACGAAGGGCGATATCGATGAGCGTCCCGCCATTGATATGAAGCCGACCATCCACGATGACGGGCAAAAACCGGCCGCACCGACCGTCGACCTTGCCGATGAGCTCGACTGGCTGCTGACGGCTCTTGAGAATCGGGGGTTCAAGGTGATGAATGTCAACGGCTTCCGCAAAATCCATTACATCCCCGCCAATGCTGCTGTCCTTGCCGGTCAGGCGAAAGAGGCGGCGAAGGCACAGGCTGATGCGCTGGTAAATCAGGAAGGAGGGGCAGCTGATGGGCAGTGAGCAGGAGAAACAAGGCAAGAAGAAAAAAGAACAGGAAGAGCAGGATGTACTGTTCCATCTGAAGCCGGACCGCCGTCTGCTTTCCTACGCGCCGGACAGTACGGGCACGCGCACGAACCGCGACCGCCGCGGCAAAGATTCAGCAGGGACGAGCGAAGGGTATATCAAGCTGCAGCAGGATGATAAAAACGGTCAGCGCTATCTCGTCGATTATAAGGTCACGGCCGTTTTCCAGTACGAAGGGAAAAAATACACCGAAACGCTGAAGGGCGAAGATATCTCGACGACCGGCATTCTGCTGACGCAGCCGGCCGGCAGCGAGGCCCTGCCTTTGCTGGAAGCGGAAAACATCAAGCTGACGTTTGAAATCACGCCGGGGTCGATGCCGGAAGGCTATGAGATGACGGTAAAGCGTATTCCGGCACAGTGTGTGCGCGAGGCAGAACGGCCGGACGGCACGAAGCTTTACGGCATGCAGTTCAAGTCGACGCTCGCTGAGTTTTCGAACACGCACCGCAAGAACTACATGCTGGCTGTCGCTTCGTTCTTTCTCGCGGTCATCGTCTTTGTCATCGTGCTTATGCGTGCTGAATCGGTCATTTACTTCCAGTTTAATCGCTGGCTCTATCTCTACAGCATTATCGCCGCGACATTCCTTTTGACGCGCTATCTTTTCGGTTCTTTTTACCGGCCGACGAAGATCGACCCGAAGTATACGCCGGGCGTCAGCATCATCATTCCGTGCTTCAATGAAGAAGAATGGATCCAGCATACGATCCTCGGCTGCATCAATCAGGACTATCCGATTGACAAGCTTGAAGTCATCGTGGTCGATGACTGCTCCAACGACCATTCCGTCGAGAAAATCAAGGAAATCATCGAAAAACTCAAGGAAAACGATGGCGACCGCAAGATGTACCGCATCGAAGACCGGCTTCATTACTACGTACAGCCCGTCAATAAGGGCAAGCGCGATGCAATGTACTTAGGCGCGCATAAGGCGAAGCATGAGCTCCTGGTCTTCGTCGATTCCGACAGTTTCCTCGACCCTTATGCCGTGCGCAATATCGTCCAGCCGTTTAAGGACAAGAAAATGGGCGGTGTCTCGGGCCGCACGGATGTGGCCAATACGTATACGAATACGCTGACGAAGATGCAGGCCGTGCGCTATTACATCGCGTTCCGCATCATGAAGGCGGCAGAGGGATTTTTCGACGCCGTCACCTGCCTGTCGGGGCCGCTTTCCTGCTACCGCAAGGACCTCGTGCTGAAATACGCCGATGACTGGATCAATCAGAAATTCCTCGGGCAGAAGGCGACGTTCGGCGACGACCGCAGCATGACAAATTTCATTTTGCGCCACAACCGGACGACGTATCAGGATACGGCCGTCTGCATGACGATTGTGCCGAAGTCGTATAAGATGTTCCTGCGCCAGCAGATGCGCTGGAAGCGTTCGTGGCTGCGCGAGTCCATCATCGCGGCCTGCTATATGTGGAAAAAAGAGCCTTTTATGTCCCTGAGTTTTTACATGGGCCTTTTGGTGCCGATTGCCGCGCCGATCATCGTGCTCTACAACCTCATCTATATTCCGATTATGCACCGCGTGTTCCCGCTCGCATTCCTCGTCGGCATGCTCATGATGGCACTCTTAATGAGCATGGCTCAGCTTTTCCTTCGCCGCAGCACGACGTGGATTTTCGGTGTCTGGTTCTGCCTTTATTATGAAGCGGTCCTTCTCTGGCAGATGCCGGTCGCCTGGTTCACGTTCTGGAAGTCGACCTGGGGCACGCGCATGACGCCGGCGGACCTCGCGGAACTCGAGAAGAAGAAGAAAAAAGAGCGTGAGAAAGAGGAGAAGAAAAAGAAGAAGGTGAATGAGCCGTGAGTGATATTTCTGATAAAGACAAACAAGAAAACACGCAGGAAAATCCCGCAGAAGGAAAGGAAAATCTGGCAGCGGAAATTGCGGCTCTCGGCGACGATGCTTTCACGAAGCGCAAGGAGCGCCATAAACGCCTGCGCACATTGCTGCAGTTCCTCATTCTCGCGGTCTGCCTTGCACTGCTGTTCAGTCTCTTCTTTCATTTAAAGACCTATCATCCCTATGGAGAGGGGGAGGTGTCGGACAGCAGCGAGGACACGGGCTTCATTGCCATCTCGTATTTTGGCGTTGACCGCATCGGCGATACCTCGACGCTCATCGGCAAGGACCTTTTGGAACAGCATCTAAAGGCACTCAAGGCACAGGGCTATGTCACGATCACGCAGAAGGATATCGAGGACTATTACCTGCACGGCAAGAAGCTGCCAAGGCGGGCTCTCTATCTGATGTTTGAGGACGGGCGCCGCGATACGGCGATTTTTGCCGACAATCTCATGGAGCGCATGAATTACAAGGCGACCATGATGACGTATGCCGGGGAATTTGACCGCGAGGACCCCAAATTCCTGAAGCCAAAAGAACTGCGCGATATGGAAGACTCGACGTTCTGGGAGCTTGGCACCAATGGCTACCGCCTTGAGTACATCAATGTCCGTGACCGCTACGGCAATTATCTCGGCGAGATCGACCCTCTGCGCTATGCCATGGTGCACCGCTATCTTGGACGCTACTACAATCATTATCTCATGGATTATATCCGCGACAAGAACGGCGTGCCCAAAGAGAGCTACGACCATATGAAACGGCGTGTGAGCTACGATTACGAGCACCTGAATGACGTTTATCAGGATAAGCTCGGCAAGGTGCCGTCTGTTTATGTGCTCATGCATGCCAATACGGGCCGGTTCGGCAACAACCGCGATGTCAGCGCGGTCAATGAGTACTGGATTCGCGACCTGTTTGCGATGAATTTCAACCGCGAGGGCTACTGCTTCAACCAGAGAAACAGCAGCATCTATGACCTCACGCGCATGCAGCCGCAGCCGTACTGGCCGGTCAATCACCTGCTCATGCGCATCAAATACGATATCAACCAGCCCATCACGTTTGAAAAGGGCGAGAAGCGCCATCAGGAGGACTGGGAGAATACCAAGGGTGCGGCAGAAATCAAGGAGGAAAAGTACATCCTGACGACCCTGCCGGAGGGAGAAGCGCTTTCGCGTCTCAATTCGAAAAAGGACTTCCGCGATGCACGCCTGCATACGCGTCTCGAGGGCAACACCTTTGGCTCGCAGAAAATTTATTTCCGCGCGGCAGATGACCTGAGCCGCTACGACGAAGTCAGCCTGCGCAACGGCGACCTCGTCGTAACCGAAAAGAACGGCGGCGGTGAGCGCGAGCTCTACCGCGAGAAACTCGCTGTGATTCTCGGGCAGAAGATTCCTTCGAAAGAAGAGATGAAGCGCGAAGCCGAAGTAGCGGAAAACGAGGCTTTTGCCCGCTATGCTGATTCACCGGCCGAAGCCAAGGAATATCTCGCCCGTGCGAAATACCGCAAGCAGCAGCCGGCGGCTTCGGTAGAAGACGGTGCCGAGCCTGATACGGAAATGACGAGTTTCCACGAACGCAGCTCGCACGATATCGATATCGCCTTCAAGGATGATTCATTGACGGTAACTGTCGATGGCAAGCCGGCCGTGGAGGAACTGCCTCTTAGCAATACGCAGCGCGGCAGCATCCTGCTCGGTGCCGATTGGAAGTCCGATGCCTGGAGCCAGCGCAATCTTGCCGATGATGTCTATGACGGCGTCTTTGACAAATTTACCGTACTCTCGAATACGGGCAGGGACGAGAAAGATGAAAAAGTCTTGTTTACGATGCAGTATACCGGACTTGAACACTACGAACACCGCGCGAAAGAAATCTGGGAGGCCATCTTGAAGTGGTTTCTGACGTATCTGTAAGGAGAATCCTCTGCTATGAAGATGAATAAAAAAGTCAAGAGGGGGCTGGTGCTGGCTGCTGCTTTGCTGTCGCTGACCGCCGCAGGACTCAGCTGTGCGGGGGCCGAGCCGGTAAAATCGGGGCCGCATCCCGATGTCCGCTTATCTGCCTGGACGGCTTACTGGGATGACGAGGCCGGCAGCAGGGACTATAAGGATGTGCGCCGCCATTTGACAGGACTCAGCGCCTTTGCCGCGTATTATGGCCCTGACGATACACTCGTGGTGCCGGATGAAACAAAATCTGCTCTGCGGCAGGCGAAAAAAGACGGCAAAGAGACGTATCTGACCGTCGTCAACGACAGTCTGGATGCTTCGGGGAAAACTACAGAGAAGGACCCGGCCCTTGTCGGGCGGCTGGTGCAGGACGATGAGGCGATGGACGCGCAGACGGCCCTGCTCACAAGTCAGGCGAAAGAACTTGGCGCCGATGGCCTCGAGCTCGACTTTGAACGCGTGTTCAAGGACGATAAGCTCAAAGAAAAATTCCTGCGCTTTACGTACTGTCTGAGTATGGCCTGCAACAAGGAAAATCTGAAGCTGCGCATCGTGCTCGAGCCGTCGGCCCCGTTTGAGGCTCCGTTCGCCAAAGGCCCTGAATATGTCGTCATGCTCTACAATCTGCACGGCCTGCACAATGGTCCCGGGCCTAAGGCCGACGGCGCGTTCATCAAGAAGACCATCGGCCGCATGGAAAAACTGCCCGGCAAAAAATCCGTGGCCATCGCGACAGGCGGCTGTATCTGGCAGGATTATAAACTTTTGGGCCTGAGTCATGGCAGGATTCGTTTCCTCAGTGAGCAGGAAGCAGCGTCTTTGGCAGCCAAACAGAAGGCCAAGGTCACGCGCGATGATGAGAGCGGTGCCCTGAATTTCTCTTATGAGGAAGGCGGGCATCATTACGAGGTTTGGTATGCCGATGCTGAGACGCTCAATGCGTGGATTACGGCAATTGCCAATCTCGGCATTACGGACGTGAGTATTTGGCGCCTGGGCGGCAATGAAAAAATCGGCAGGGTCCATCCGTGAATTTCAAGAAAAGGTTGTGATACTCTTGCAAAATATAAAGCTTATCCGGCAGGTACTGCTTGGCACGAGCCTTTTGTCGGCCTGCGCGCTGACCCCGCTGCCGGCGAGTGCGGCAGCAGCGGCGGATGTGCCGCAGGCTGAGCAGGTGGCCAGTGCTGCAGCGGGCATCAAGACCGCTGCACTGGCAAAGAACAGATACACGGCTAAAACTGCCGTGCCGCAGGAAGTCAAATCGGCTCTTGCGCGCAACGAGGGCCATCAGGCGGAGAAATGGCGTTTCGTGCCTTCGACACGCCCTTCCGTGATTTTTACCTTTGGCGGACTGAGTAAGAAAGAACCACTGAAGCATGTGCTGGATGATATGAAGGCCGAGGGGATGCATGGCACATTTTTTGTGACGGAGCGCGAGCTCAAACGCAATAAAGATAATATTCATCTCGTACAGGACTATGGGCAGGATTTGGGCATTGGCCTGACTTCACTGCAGGACGGCACGGCCGCAGACTACGCCGCGCAGATTTGGCGCGTACAGCAGGCGCTGCAGCATGATTACGGTGTACGTACGAATATTGTGCGCCAGATGGCCGCGGCCGATCATGAAGCGGCGATGAAAGAGGCGGCTTCGGCCATGAACTGTTATCTTGTCGGACAGGGGCTGAATGCCGTACAGACCAAAGACAAGGCGGCCGTGTCCGCCGATGAGGTCATGCCGCATATCTTCGGCAAATGGACCACGTCGCTGAACCGCGGTGAAATCATCTATATCCGCACGGATTATTACACGAAGCCAACGCTGGCTGCTGAAGTCATGATGGCCATCAAGCAGCAGAAAGTGGACAATATCGCCTATCATGATGAGGCGGATGCCGCACAGAACATTCACAATGCTTATGCGGTAGAATCGATTCAGGACGTACTCAATGACACGGCACACCGCTATACGTATCCTGTCGATGATATGGACCTGCCCATCGAGATGCAGCCGGGCTACGGCAGCGGCGAAATCACGAATAAGAATTTTCAGAAGGAATTTTTTAAGCGCTACATTGGTGCGCCTGAAGTCAGCCAAGACGACCGCATGTACGGCTTTTCAGCGCGGGAGATGGCCTTAGCGGATAAGACAGGTCTTGTAAAAACAGCAGCACCGCAGACCGTCTTCTTAACGTTTGATGACTGGGGCAGTGACGATTCCATCAATAAGCTCCTTTATGTCCTGCGCAAGCATCAGGTGCATGCGACATTCTTCATCATCACGAAAAATATGGTCAATAACCCGAATCTCCTGCGTGCGATTGTGGCCGATGGCAATGAAGTCGGCAGTCATACCGACCATCATGTGCCGATGCTGCGCATTGATGAGAAGGGGCGCAGTCATCCTGTGGAAGATGATAAGACGTATCGGGAAAATGTCAGGGCTTCTTATGAAAAACTAGTTCATGCCATCGGCGATATGAAAATAGAGAATGGACGCCGCTACGGCCTCACGCGTCTGCTTCGTCCGCCTGAATTAGCTGTCAGCCGCCATGGTGCAGCTATCATCCTTGATGAGGGATTTACCTATATGGTCAGCGGCGTGGGCAGTTCCGAAGACTATGGTTCTGTCACGATGGAGTCTCTTGAAGGTATCATGGACCATATCGTCCATAAACGCAATGGCGATGTGCGCCGCGGTGCAATCCTTATTATGCATATGAGCCGTACGGCTGAACGCACGCCGTACGCTCTTGACCTGTTACTGACAAAAAATGAGCAGCGTCCCGACGGGGACCCGAAAAAATTCAAAGTTGGCTTGCTCGGCGACTATCTGACGGGAAATTACGACCAGAGAATGAAAACGCCAAAGGATATGCGTGAAAAAGCGGTTGATTTTTAAGTCGGTATGTCAATAAAAAGAACCTTTTCCACTCAGGAAGGAACACACTGTGTTTCTCCCTGCGTATGGAAAAGGTTCTTTTTTATATATTTCCTTCCTATATTATATAGAAGGAAGTTATTGTATTAATGACGATCAGGCATTTTCGCGTTTTTTTGTCAGGTACGCATCCATGGCTTTGGCCACGTGCTTGGCGTCCTTGACGACCTGAACGACGTTGGCAGGGCCAAGGACGACATCGCCGCCGGAGAAGACGCCTTCGCGTGTTGTGGCGCCCTTTTCGTCGACTTCGACAAGGCCGCGTTCATTGACTTCGAGTCCTGTGGTCGAGCGGACAATTTTATCTTTCGGTCCCTGACTGACGGCGATGATTGTGCTGTCGGCCTGGTAAAGGCGCGGTTCGTCTTCACTTATGAGATTGCCTTCTTCATCGAAATGACGCTCGTAGAGCATCGGACCATCCTTCGTAATGGCGGCAACGCCCTTGCAGAGGTCGAATTCAACGCCGTCGGCCTGTGCGTATTCGTATTCACGGATGCTCGCGCGGACCTCGCTGCGGCGCGCATAGACCGTGACGAAGCGGCTGCCCTTGCGGATGGCCGTGCGGGCGGCATCCATGGCCGAATTGCCCGAGCCGATGACGGCGACGCGGTCACCGAGATGATAGACATCGGGGTTCTGCAGGTAGTCGACGGCATAGTGGCAGTTGCCGAGGCTTTCCCCGCGCACGCCGAGTCCGCGCGGACGCCAGACGCCGGAACCGATGAACACGGCATCGTAGCCATCGGCAAACAGGGTGTCGAGCGTCAGCACGCCGCCAATCGAAGTGTTCGGGCGGATGTGGATGCCGAGCTCGACGAGTTTTTCCTGATAGCGGTTGAGAATCTCGAGCGGCAGACGGAACGACGGAATGCCGTAGCGCATCATGCCGCCGAGTTTGCTCTTGCGCTCGAAAATCGTCACATCGTAGCCGAGCTGCGCGAGCTTGACACTCACGGTGATGCCGGCCGGACCGGACCCGATTACCGCAACGTTCTGTCCTTTGGGCGGTTCGTGCTTCATGACGACCTTGTCGAGATAGATATCCGAAATATAATGTTCAATGCTGGAAATCTGTACAGGGGCCCCTTTGCGTCCCTGGATGCAGTTGCCCTCGCACTGCTTCTCGTGGTCGCAGACGAGGGAGCAGACGATGCTCATGGGATTGTTGATGAAGAGCATCTCGCCGGCTTCATTGATTTTTCCGTCGAGGAAAAGGCGGATCATCTCGGGAATATTCGTTTGCGCAGGGCAGCCCTTGAGGCGGCAGAGCGGCTTTTTGCACTGGAGGCAGCGGCGTGCCTCATTGATGACATGGACAGCCATGTACTATCACCTGTTCTTTCGCTTGTTTCATTTCCCTTACAGGGAGTTTTATCGTATTTCTTTTATTGTAACCGAAACTGCGCCTGCAGACAAGTTTTGACTAAATTCGCAAGATTACAACATTACAAAAATTTTTAGCAAGCAATATTGACAATAAAAAATACTAATGGTATGATTACATCGTAATGCGCGTCATGCAGGATGATAGTTCGTTTTCTGCATGACGCAGGACAATACAAATGAATGGCAGCCGGTGGAGCCGAACGGCTGCCATTCGCCATGTTTCGCGCCGGGGGGCTCTGAAACATGAAAGAAAGGGGACGATCCATCTGTTAGAAGGAATATGTATCGCGGTGGCCCTTGTCGGTCTCATGTATTTTGCTTACCGCGGCTGGTCAATCATTCTGATTGCACCAATCTTTGCTGGTGTCGCAGCGCTTGCCAGTATCTTTGGCGTTTTGCCTACGTACAGTGAGCTCTATATGACACGTATGGCTGAGTATACAAAGTCATATTATCCGATTTTCTTATTTGGCGCTGTGTTTGCACGCCTGATGGAAAAAGGTGGTCTGGCTTCTTCTGTAGCAGCAAAAATTGTCGATGTTCTCGGCGAGAAGCGTGCTGTGCTGGCAGTCCTTCTGGGCTGCGGTGCCCTGACGTATGGCGGCCTTTCGGTTTTTGTCGTCGCATTCGTCATGTATCCGTTCGGCGCTGTCGTCTTCCGCAAGGCGGACATCCCAAAACGCCTTTTGCCAGCAACACTCTGGGTCGGTATCTTTTCTTTCGCAATGGTCGCTCTGCCGGGCACGCCGCAGATCCAGAACATCATTCCGTCCTCGTATTTTTCCACGAGCACATGGTCGGCACCAATCATCGGCCTGTTCGCGTCTTTTCTGTTCCTGCTGATCGGCTGGGGCTGGGTGACGCGCCGTGCAAAAATCCTGAAGGCACGCGGCGAAGGCTATGGCCGTCATCTTGAGGGAGCTCCTCATCACAAGCCGAGTCCGAAAATCCATATTCCGTGGTACTGGGCCCTCCTGCCTCTCGTGATGGTTATCGTCATCAACATCATCCTTTCGAATCCGTTTAAATGGTCGTGGGGCTTCCACTGGGATGCAAATGCACTCGAGGCGTTCCTGCCGTTGAAGCTCAGTCTGCTCGCAGCAAATGTCGGCAAGGTCTCGGCCATCTGGTCGATTACGGTAGCGCTCATCCTGAGCAGTATCGCAGCGGCTTTCATTGGCCGCAAGCGCTTCATGGTCATGGATGGCTTCCTCGCACCGATCAACTACGCAGCCATTTCTTCGGCTACGGCCGTCCTGAACGTCGCTTCCGGCTACGCGTTTGGCTGTGTCATCACGGCTCTGCCGGGCTTTGTGCCGGTTACGCAGGCCCTCATCGGCATTGCGGATTCGTTCGGCCCACTGCTCTCGGCCGTCATTACGACGAATATCATGGCCGGCATCACGGGTTCTGCTTCGGGCGGTTTGACGATTGCCCTTTCGATGCTCGGTGACCAGTGGGCTGCCATGGCCCAGGCTGCGGGCATTCCGCTTGAGGTTCTGCACCGCATCGTGGCCATCGCTTCGGTCGGTATTGACCCGGTCCCGCACTGCGGCGCCCTCGTTACGCTGCTTGCGATCTGCGGACTTACGCATCACGATTCGTATTTCGATATCGCGGTCATCATGGGACTCAAGTTCTTCGTGCCGTTCCTCTGCATCTTGTTCTACATGATTACGGGACTTGCCTGAGGCGCACAAACATCGTAAAATACAAACAGGTATGCATTGCATACCTGTTTTTTGACGCTTTATTTGCTTCATTCATTATAACAGGGGGACTTTATGCATCTTCGTGGGAATCTCATGCTGCTCTTAGCGGCGTTTATCTGGGGCACGACTTTTGTCGCGCAGATGGTCGGCATGGATGGACTAGGCCCTTTTACGTATGCGGCTGCGCGCTATATTCTGGGCTTTCTCTTTCTTGTCGGGCTCTGGTACACCTGGAAGGGGCCGCGTGAGACGGCCAAGCGTGCCGGGACATACCATGCCGGCTGGAAGGCAGGCCTTGGCGCCGGCTGCATCATGTTCGTGGCGACTTCGCTGCAGCAGGTAGCCATGCTTTATACGACGGCGGGCAAGACGGCGTTCATTACGGCACTCTACATTATCCTGGTGCCGCTCGGGGCCGTGCTTCTTGGCAAGCGCATCCATATTGAGAACTGGATTGGTGCTTTTTTGGCTTTGGCCGGTCTTTATTTTCTTTCGATACACGGTGAAGTATCCCTGAGTTTTGGCGATGGGCTCGTCTTGATCAGTGCCTTCTTTTGGACCGGTCATATTCTCTTTATTGACCGGTTTGCCAGTCTCGTTGACCCGATTGAACTTTCGACGACACAGGTAGGCGTCTGTGCGGCGGGAAGTCTCGTCGCGGCGCTGCTTTTTGAGACCATTGCCGTGCAGCCGATCTTTAGTGCCTGGTTTGCCATTTTTTACGGCGGCGTCATGTCAGCGGGTGTGGCGTTCACGCTGCAGATTCTCGGCCAGCAGTACGCAGAGCCGGGGCAGGCTGCGATTATCATGAGTTTTGAGGCCGTCTTTGGCGTGCTTTCGAGCTGGCTGCTGCTCGGTGAACAGATGACCATTGCCCAGATCATGGGCTGCGTTTTGATGCTGTCCGGTATGATTATCACGCAGATTCGGCCGCTTCTCAAGGATCGCCGCCGTATGTCTTGAAAAAGGTACGGCATCATTGTATAATCGTATTAATAGCAGCTGGTAATATGACTGCAGAAATCATAAAATTTAGATGGAATATAACAAGGAAGTGTTTTTACGTGAAGCTCGATAGCTTGAAGATTGTTCTGGCCTGTGCGGCTGTACTTCTCTTCCATTGATTTGCTATAGGAGTCCGTCGGATAAAAGAGCAGAGCTGCTGGTGGCAGCCCTGCTCTTTTCGATGAATGGAAGCCTGCGAAATTCGCGGCAGGAGCAGGAAATTGTTTTTTGAATGGCGAAATATTTCCCAGAGATTCTGATTCGAGAGGGGTAAAAGCGCATGGCAGCAGAAGAAACGTTAATCATAAAGCCAAAAGTAAAAATCAAAGTATTTGGTGTCGGCGGCGGCGGCAACAGCGTACTCATGCGTATGGGCCGTCATAAGGATCTCGACATTGACCTGATTGCCGTCAATACGGATGCCAAGCAGCTTGCACGCGTGGCGGAAGCCGGCGTGGAAACACTGCAGATTGGTGAGGATTTGACAAAAGGACGCGGCACGGGCGGCAATATCGCGCTTGGCGAGAAGGCAGCTCTCGATGCCTCGGAAAAAATCCGCGATGCCATGTCCGGTGCAGACCTCGTCTTTGTCACGGCCGGTCTCGGCGGCGGCACGGGTACAGGAGCAGCCCCCGTCGTGGCCAAGATTGCCCACGACCTCGGCACGCTGTCGGTCGGCGTCGTCACGCAGCCGTTCAGCTTTGAAGGCAGCCGCAAGAAACGTCTGGCCAATGAAGGCCTCGCGAAAATGCAGGCACAAATGGACGCCCTGATTCTCGTGGCCAACGACAATTTAATGAAGCTGCCCGAGAACCGCCATATGACGCTGGTTAAGGCTTTCTCGTGTGCCGATGATATCCTGCAGCAGGCCATTAACTGCATTGCAGAGCTCATCCTGACGACGGGTGTCATCAATGTCGACTTTGCCGATGTCACAACGATTTTCCGTCAGAGCGCGTCGAGCGATGCCCTGCTCGGCATTGGCCGCAGTTCGCGCAGTGCCGTGGAAGCCGTGCAGCAGGCCGTTGACAGCCCGCTCATCAGCAAGAGCCTTGAAGGAGCGCGCGGCATTATCCTGAATCTTACGGGCGATAAGACGCTGAGCCTTTACGACGTCGATGAAGCGACGCGCTACATTTATGAGCATACGGACCCTGAAGTCAACATCATCCTCGGCACGGTCATTGACAACTCGCTGAATGGCGATGTGCGCGCGACGATCATCGCGACGGACTTCACGGATGGTGTCATGCTCAAGGGAACGGGCGCGGGCAGACAGGAAGAAAAGACGCAAAAGCCGGCTGCAGAGCAGGCAGCGCCGCAGCCGAAGAAAGACTCGTTTACGCTGGAGCCGCCGCGTTTTATGACGCAGCAGGCTCCTGTGGGAAATCGTCCGGCAGCACAGACAAAGCCGCAGGGGGCTTTTGCCATTCCCGCGTTCCGTCTGGCACCTGACGATAAGGACGAGAAATAACGAGACTGCATCAATGCATAGTGCATAGTGCATAGAAAGGAACAGATATCTTGAGTAAATTAGGTCGTTTTTCCCGCACGGAACTGCTGCTTGGCGAAGCTGGCATGGAAAAACTTGCAAACAGTACGGTCGCTATTTTCGGCGTGGGAGGGGTCGGCTCCTTTGTAGCGGAAGGGCTGGCGCGTGCCGGTGTCGGTCATCTTGTCCTCATTGACAATGACCTCATCTGCCTGACGAATATCAACCGCCAGATTCATGCGACGTCCAAGACGGTCGGCAAAAAGAAGACGGAGACGATGAAAGAGCGCATCCTCGATATCAATCCGAAGGCTGTGGTCGATACCATCGAGGATTTTTACCTGCCGGAAAATGCCGATAAGTTCTTTGTCGGTCATTACGACTATGTTGTCGATGCCATCGATACCGTGACGGGCAAGATTGACCTTGTCCTGCAGTGCCGCGACCGCCATATTCCGATTATCTGCAGTATGGGAGCCGGCAACAAGCTTGACCCGACGAAGTTCGAGGTCACGGATATCTACAAGACGAGCGTCGACCCTCTCGCGCGCGTCATGCGCAAAAAGCTCAAGGAAAACCGCGTTAAGAAACTCAAGGTTGTTTATTCAAAGGAAAAACCCCTGCGGGTCCGCCAGAGCGGCTGCGGCAAGAACTGCATCTGCCCGCCGGGCAGTGCGCGCAACTGCGATATGCGCCGTGCCGTGCCGGGCAGCATCTCGTTCGTGCCGTCTGTCGTCGGCCTCATCATTGCCGGCGAAGTCGTGCGTGACCTCACGGGGGCCAAAGTGGAGGTATCTGCATGAATATTTCCGTACTCGGCTGCGGACGCTGGGGAACGTTCCATGCCTGGTATGCCAATCACATCGGTCATGACGTGACCCTTTGGGGACGTCCGGGCTCGAAACATCTCGAGGCACTCAAGGAAACGAGAAAAAATGAGTATCTGACATTACCGGATGCAGTCAAGCTGACGGACGACCTCAAAAGCGCTGTTATGACGGCCGATATCATCATCATTTCCATCAGCTCACAGCAGCTTCGTTCGTTCTGCCGCGATTTGCAGGCCCTTGACTGCAGTCTTGCAGAAAAACGCTTTGTTCTCTGCATGAAGGGGCTGGAGATTGGCACGGGCAAGCGCCTGACGACGGTCTTTTACGAAGAAATGGGCTCTGCGGTGCGCGTGGCCGTCTGGGTCGGGCCCGGCCATGTGCAGGACTTTGTGCGCGGCATCCCGAACTGCATGGTCATCGCTGCGCGTGAGATGCAGCTGACAAAAGAGCTCGTCGAAGCTTTTTCGAGTCCCTTGATTCGCTTCTATTATGGAGAGGACCTGCTGGGCACGGAAATCGGCGCTGCTTCGAAGAATGTCATCGGCCTGGCTGCGGGCATGCTCGACGGCTTTGGCTACAGCAGTCTCAAGGGCGCACTGATGGCCCGCGGCACACATGAACTCTCGCGACTGATTGAGGCAATGGGCGGCGACCGCATGACGGTTTACGGCCTTTCTCATCTCGGGGATTATGAAGCGACGCTTTTTTCGCCGCACAGCAACAACCGCCGCTTCGGTGAGGACCTCATCACCGGTAAACCCTTTACGAAATTGGCAGAAGGAGTCTACACAGTGGAAGCTCTCATGGACCTTTCGCGTGAATTCCATGTGGAACTGCCGATCTGTGCGACGGTCTATGCGATTATCCACGAGCATAAAGACCCGAAGGCACAGCTCATGCAGCTCTTTATGCGTGCAACAAAGGCGGAATGAGACGGCCTTGTCAAATTATTGGTTGATGTGGTAAAATAATTTTTGTTTTTTGGGGAAATCTTAAGATAGTGGGTGTATGCTCACTTCATAATAAAATCTTTAACCTTTTGATACAGGGGGAGGAAGTAGGATGAAGAAACATATTTCCAAGTTGCTGACCGCGTGTCTTCTGGCCATGACCATGGTCATCATGTCGGCTGCCAGTGCCTTTGCGGCAGGAACCGGCATGGACTGGAGCGGTGACAGCAAACTTACGGTGCAGGGCATGGGCGTAGCACCGACGACTGCCGTCAATTCCATTCAGGCCCGCATGCTCGCACGCCGTGCGGCTGTGGTCGACGCCTACCGTCAGCTCGCTGAGCTCGTCAAGGGCGTCAATGTCGATTCCGAGACGACGGTCGAGAATATGATGGTGACGAGTGACGTCACAAGGACAAAAGTTACGGCCCTGATTCAGGGCGCACGCATCGTTTCGGAGCAGGCCGTTGAGGGCGGCGGCTACACCGTGACAATGGAGATGTCGGTCTTTGGTGCCTCAAACTCCCTCGCCGGGGCTGTTTTGACGCCAAATACCACGCAGACGTCCTTCCCTGCTCCGGATGCTTCCGTGCCGGCAAGCACGCCGTCTTCCGTACAGGTCAATGTGCAGGTGACGCCGGGCACGACGGCTGCAACGACGGGCACGCCGTCCGTGCTGGGCTCTTCGGCAGCAGCCGCTCCGGCCGGCAAAGCCATTGGCGGTTATACGGGCCTGATCGTGGACTGCCGCGGACTTGGTCTCAAGCCGGTCATGTCCCCTGTCATCAAGAATGCGAACGGGGAACCCATCTATGGCTATAAGAACCTCGATTCGGCTACGGTCATCAAGAATGGCATGGCCAGCTACACGACGGATATCAACAAAGCAGCCCGCGCAGGCCAGAATCCTCTGATTGTCAAGGCTGTCGGACTCGACAACCACAATGGCAATCCGATTCTTTCGGTCGCAGATGCCAACCGTGTCCTGATTGAAAATGGTGCCACGGGCTTCCTTGACCGCACGAACGTCGTTTTTGTGCGTTGAGACTTAGCGGAAGCGGTCTGAGAACATACAAAAATGCAAAGGAGACTCACGCAGAAGGCGTCAGTCTCCTTTTTTTTATGATATTTTATATTGACTCTGCCTATGCGTTGTGATAAAATTAAAATTTTACTTTTTTACGGAATTATGCTAGAATAAATATGTAAATGTCATGGACTTGACAGGTGGTTGGCTCGTGTGTAGAGGAGGGGTGTTCTTGTTACAGATAGGAGATAAGGTCGTCTATCCGATGCATGGTGCCGGGGTGATTGCTGGCATCGAGAATTGTGAAGTCCTCGGCGAGGGCAAGTCATACTACGTTCTTGAAATGCCGCTTGGCAACATGAAGGTCATGATCCCGACGGACAATGCCGACCATGTCGGACTCCGCGATGTCATTCCGGAAAATAAGGTAGAGCAGGTGCGCGAAGTGCTGGAGGAGAAGCCGGAAAAACCAAAGGGCAGCTGGAATAAACGCTTCCATGCGAACCTGGACCGCATGAAAAGCGGCGATATCTGCGATGTTGCTGCAGTCGCGCGCAATCTCATCCTGCAGGACCGCCGCCGTCATATTTCTTCCGGTGAACGGCGCCTTTTGGACCTGGCAAAACAGATCCTTGTCAGCGAACTTGTTTATGCCTGCAATAAAACGCCAAAGGAAGTCGAGCATTGGCTTTCTTCGGTATTGGCAGAAAATGCCTTTGCGCATTGAAGCCGGGTTGGTAGGGAAAAAAATAACGAAACAAAGCAAAATGAGAAAACGACTTTTGACAAGTCCAAGCAGAGTAGAGTATACTGATTCTGTTCGGACTTTTCTTTTTGTCTTTTTTATTAAGGAGGTGAAAACATGCTGGATCGTGTCTTACGTTTTTTTATCACGTTATTTTTAGCGATTGCCGGAGGTGCACTTCTGGACCTCGCCAGTCCTGTCTTGACGATGTACGTTGGTACGGAAATCTTCAAAATGGAGATGGGCGTTGTCAGGATTACGGTGGGAAGTCTTATTTGCATCCTCTTAGGTGCCATCCTTGGCGGTATTATCGGCTATCTGGTGTCGCCGTATCTCATAGGCCGGCTCAAGCGTTTTTCGAGCTGGGTTGAAGTGCAGCTGAACAAGATGCCAATTCATGATGTCATCGCCGGTGCCATTGGCCTCGCTGTCGGACTTATTATTGCCAATCTGCTTGGCTATTCCTTTGCGAAGATTCCGGTCGTCGGAGATTATATTCCCGTCATTTTCAGCATTGTTTTCGGTTATCTTGGTATCACGATTACCATACGCAAGCGTCAGGAGCTCACGGGCCTTTTTGACTTTGTGCCGCGCTTTATGAAGGAATTCACGAAGATGCGGGAAATGCGCGCACAGCAGGCACAGGCGAATACCGCGGAAAAGGCAGCTGCTGTCCCCGTGAAGCCGCAGGATGCATCGGCAGCTCCCAAATACTACAAGCTGCTCGATACGAGCGTCATCATCGACGGCCGCATCGCCGATATCTGCGATACGGGCTTTATCGAAGGGACGCTGCTGCTTCCGGTCTTCGTGCTCGAAGAACTCCAGCATATCGCGGATTCTGCCGATGCGTTAAAGCGCACGCGCGGCCGCCGCGGACTCGATATCCTGCAGCGCATCCGTCAGAGCAAGAAGGTCAAAGTCGAGGTTACAAATGTCGATTTTGATGATATTGCCGAAGTCGATTCGAAGCTTGTGCGCCTTGGCCAGCAGGTCGGCGGCAAGATTATCACGAATGACTACAACCTCAACAAGGTCGCCCAGCTGCGCGGCGTCGAAGTCCTCAATATCAATGAGCTTTCAAACGCCGTAAAGCCTGTGGTCATTCCGGGCGAGACGATGCGCGTGACGATTGTCAAGTCGGGCAAGGAACTTGGACAGGGTGTGGCCTACCTCGACGACGGCACGATGATCGTTGTCGAGAACGGTTACCATCATATGAATGAAAGCATCACGGTCGAAGTCACTTCTGCCCTGCAGACGGCGGCCGGCCGCATGATTTTTGCTAAACCGGCCCATTGATGCGCAGAAACGGAAACGTGGAAAGGAAGAAATATCTTGGTCAGTGTCATCCTGCCCGCTGCAGGGCGCGGCAAGCGCATGCAGGCGGGAGTCAATAAAGTATTCCTGAGCCTTCTGGGCAAGCCCATTCTTTACCATACGCTCAGGGCCTTTGCGGCGGTGCCGGAGGTCGGGGAGCTCATTGTCGTGACAGGCAAAGACGAAGTGGCCGCTCTCAGACGTTCCCTGCAGCATCTGCCGGGCCTGCCTGCCGTGAAAGTCGTGACCGGCGGCAGTGAACGGCAGTATTCTGTTTGGAACGGCCTGGAGGCTTCGTCTGCGGACGCCGATGTCGTGCTTGTTCACGATGCGGCGCGTCCGCTTGTCTCACGCAAGACGATAGAAGACGTCATTGCGGCGGCAAAGGAATACGGGGCTGCCATTGCGGCTGTGCCCGAGAAAAATACCGTCAAGATCGTGGAAGATGGTGTGGTGGTCTCGACGCCTGAACGTGCCAAACTCTGGGCTGTACAGACGCCGCAGGGCTTTCAGCGCAGCCTGTTAATGGCCGCCAACGAAAAGGCGGAAAAAGACAGCTTCCTCGGTACGGATGACGCGAGCCTTGTGGAACACTATGGTGCCAAGGTCCATGTCGTCATGGATTCGTATCAGAACATCAAAATCACGACGCCTGAGGACCTCGTTGTGGCCGAAGCTTTTCTGCGGCAGAAAAGGAGCCTGCACGATACGATGCAGGATGCCGCCGCCAAGGTACATGATTTCTTGCATGGAAAGGATTGATTGCACATGACGCGTTTTGGTATGGGCTATGATGTCCACCGCCTCGTCACGGGCCGCAGGCTCATCATCGGCGGCGTGGAGATTCCGCATACACTTGGTCTTCTCGGCCATTCCGATGCCGACGTTCTGCTGCACGCCATTTCAGATGCACTTTTAGGCGCTGCTGCCCTTGGCGACATCGGCCGCCATTTTCCCGACACGGACCCGCGCTATGAGGGCGCGGACAGTCTCAAACTTCTTGAAGAAGTCGGCCGTCTGCTGCAGGAAAAGGGCTATCGTGTCGGCAATGTCGATGCGACGATTGTCGCGCAGAAGCCGAAGATGAAGGATTACATCCCGCAGATGAACGCGAATATCGCACGTGTGCTCGGCCTTGCGGAAGACGAGGTCAACGTCAAGGCGACGACGGAGGAAAAGCTTGGTTTCACCGGCGCAGAACAGGGAATCTCTGCCTATGCGGTTGCAGGAATCGAGAAGCTGTGATAGAATGAATTCCATATTAGAAAAAGTGATGATCGGGAGGAGTAAGGTCCTGTATCCATGCAGAGAGGTCCCCGTTGGCTGTGAGAGGACTATGGAGAATACCTGAAATGCACCCGGGAGCTGCAGGGCTGAATGTGAGTATGTCCTGACGCAGGAAGGCGTTATATTCTTGAGTGAAGGGCGTGGCCCTTAACCAGAGTGGAACCACGGCCCCGCGTCTCTGAGAGATGCGGGGCCTTTGCTGTGTACGAACTAGGAGGAAGGAATATGAGTTTTTTTTCGCGGCTCCGCAAGGATATCCGTGTCGTTTTTGAGCGCGATCCGGCTGCACGCAGTGTCATCGAGGTGCTCTTCTGTTATTCCGGACTTCACGCCATCTGGTTTCACCGCATCTCCCATGCCCTATACAAAAGGGGCTGGGTGCTTATCCCGCGCATGATTTCGAATTTTGCGCGCTTTTTGACGGGCATTGAGATTCATCCGGGGGCCACAATTGGCGAGGGCCTGTTCATCGACCATGGCACGGGCATCGTCATCGGCGAGACGGCCGAGATTGGCAACAATGTCACGCTCTATCAGGGCGTGACGCTCGGCGGCACGGGCAAGGAAAAGGGCAAGCGCCATCCGACTATCGGCAATAACGTCGTCGTGGCTTCCGGCGCCAAGGTCCTCGGTTCCTTCACGGTCGGTGACCACGCCAAGATTGGCGCCGGTTCCGTCGTTTTAAAACCCGTGCCGGCCTATGCAACGGTCGTCGGCATTCCGGGACGCATTGTCGTCATGCACGGCAAGCGCGTCCACACGGCTGAAGAGCTTCGTCAGGCCCTGCGCAGCACGCGCCTTGTCGAGTCAGACGATAATATCAATGATATCGAGGAAGAACTCGATGTCGACCTCGACCATGACATGCTGCCGGACCCCGATGAGGAGATGCGCGAATGCATGATGCGCCAGATTCAGGCGCTCGAAAAGAAAGTTGATGAACTCGAAAAGAGATTGGAGGATAAAGAACATGCTTAAAGTCTACAATACGATGACCCGCCGCAAGGAGGAGTTCAAGCCGCTCAAAAAAGGAGAGGTCAGCATTTACTGCTGCGGCGTCACGCCGTACAACCATCCGCATATCGGCAATGCGCGCCCGTTTGTGACCTGGGATGTCATTCGCCGTTACTTTGCCAAGAAGGGCTATAAAGTCCGCTATATCCAGAATTTCACGGATGTCGATGACAAGATCATCAACGCGGCGAACAAAGAGGGCGTGACGTGGAAGGACATTTCCGACCGCTATATCAAGGCTTATTTTGAAGCGATGGATGCCCTGAACGTCCGCCACGCCGATGTTTATCCGCGCGTCAGCGAGACGATGCCGGAAATCATCGCCATGGTGCAGAAGCTCATCGACAAGGGCTATGCCTATGTCGTAGACAATGGCGATGTTTACTACAGCGTCGAGAAATTCTCGCATTACGGCCGGCTCAGCGGCCGCAGCCTCGACGACATGCAGGCCGGCGCCCGCATCGAGGTCAACACGGCCAAGCATCATCCGATGGACTTTGCCCTTTGGAAGGCAGCAAAGCCGGGCGAGCCTTCGTGGGACAGCCCGTGGGGCAAGGGCAGACCGGGCTGGCACATCGAATGTTCGACGATGTCTCTGAAATATCTCGGCGAGAAATTCGACTTCCACGGCGGCGGCAGCGACCTCATTTTCCCGCATCACGAGAACGAGATTGCACAGTCGCAGGCCTGCATCGGCGATGACCACAGCTTCGCCCAGTACTGGCTGCACAACGGCTTCATCACGATTCACAACGAGAAGATGTCGAAGTCGAAGAACAATTTCTTCACGGTCAAGGATATCCTCAAGGAATATCCGGGTGAAGTCATCCGCTTCTTCATCCTGCAGACGCATTACCGCAGCCCGCTCGATTTTTCGGATGAACGCCTCAAGGAAGCACAGACGAGCCTCGGCCGCCTGCAGAATACGAAGGAATATGTTGATGAACTGCTGAAGAAACAGGGCACGGCTGATACGGCCAAAGAGCTCGCAGCGAAAGCAGAAGAGCTCAAAAAAGCCTTCTACGAAGCCATGGACGACGATTTCAATACGGCTCTGGCCATCAGCCAGATGTTTGCGCTGTCGAAGGACATCAACATCTACTACCAGGATGTCGTGAATGGCGGCAAGGCCTTTGATGCTGAGAACTTCAAGAAAGTCAGCGATGTCTACTCCGAGATGGCCGAGATCATCGGCATCTTCGAGCAGCAGGACAAAGCCGCCGACGATGGTCTGACGGATAAGCTCATGGACATCATCATCACGCTGCGTCAGGACGCGCGCAGGGAAAAGAACTGGGCCGTGGCCGATAAAATCCGCGATGCCCTCAAAGACGCCGGTGTCGTGCTTGAGGATACGCCAAACGGCGTACGGTGGAAAAAGGCATGAAGTTCACGCAGTTCAAGCTGCTCGTCGATATGATGTTCACGCCGGACGAAAACGGCGGCATCAAGAAACGCTATGAAGGCACGGACGTCCGGCAGATGAATCCTCTCGTGCTCGCCTACGTCGGCGACGCCGTCTTTCATCTGTTTGTGCGCACGCGTCTCTTGGCATATGAGCAGGCCAAGGTTCATGCCCTGCATGCGTTCAGTGCCCAGATTGTCTCGGCCGTCTGGCAGCACAAAGCATACCTCGGCATTGAATCCATGCTGACGGAAGAGGAAAAGGCCATTTACCGCCGCGGACGCAACGCCAAGAGCCACGCACCGCGCAGCTCGAGCGTGGCGGAATATCATTCGAGTACCGGCTTTGAGGCTCTTTTGGGGACGCTTTACCTCACGGAGCAGTTCGAGCGTCTCGAAGAGGTTTCTGAAGCGGCGTTTGAGGTCATCAGCAAGGCTATGATGCAGGAAATTCATGACAAAAAGACGGAGGAGAAGAACAAGGCATGATTAAAGTCAAACTTTTGGACTATACACCGGAGCCGGAGCGCGTTGTGGCGATGGCCGCACGTCTCTGCTATTCGCCTGTCGGCGCGGAAGAGCTCGCCGAACGCCTCAGCGATGAAAAGGTCCGCGAGATGGTCCGCAAGATGGTCAAGCTTGGCCATGCTTCGACCATCGAGCACGTCTCCTTCACGTTTGGCATTGAAGGCGTTTCGCGCGTGCTGACGCATCAGCTCGTGCGCCACCGCATCGCGTCGTACGACCAGCAGTCGCAGCGCTATGTGGCAGCGCATGGTTTTAAGTACATCACGCCGCCGACCATCGCGGAAAAGCCTGAGGCCAAGGCAAAATACGACGCCCTGATGGAAGAAATCCGCAGGACGTATGACGAGCTCACGGAGATGGGCGTGCCCAAAGAAGATGCGCGCTATGTTCTCGCCAACGCGGCCGAGACGAAAATCCTCGTGACGATGAATGCCAGGTCACTTCTGCATTTCTTCAATCTGCGCTGCTGCAACCGCGCGCAGTGGGAAATCCGCGAGATGGCGTACAAGATGCTCGCCGAGGTCAAGAAAGTCGCGCCGACGCTGTTCCACAATGCCGGTGCGAGCTGCGTCAATACGGGCCGCTGCCCGGAAGGCGATATGACCTGCGGCAAATTGGCTGAGATGCTGAAGCTCAGAGAAAAGGACTGAGGCCTATGGAACGAAAAGAACGCAGATACGAAGAAAAGAAAAAGCCGCGTCCGCAGGAAAGCCGCGGCCGCCGAAAAAATAACTTTCAGCATCCGGAGAGAAACCACAGGCAGGAGGACCGTCCGGCAAAAGATTGGCGGGCAGAAAAGCGCCGGTCAAATCCCGAGCAGGCAATGAATCCCCATCGGGAAGAGCCGCGCGAGTTGCCGGATGACGTTCTCATCGGACGCAACGCCGTGACCGAGGCCTTGAAGGCAGGCCGCGGCATCAACAAGATTTTGCTTGCCAATGGCGACAGGGAAGGCTCCATCACGGAGATTGCCGCCCTCGCCAAAGAGCGCGGCATCGTCGTGCAGTATGTCGAACGCGCGAAAATTGAGGCTCTTGCGGGCGGGCACCGTCATCAGGGCGTTTTGGCCTATGTGGCGCCGGTGCCGTATGTCGAGCTTGACGACATCCTCAAGGCTGCCGAGGAAAAAGGCGAGGCGCCGTTTCTCGTACTGCTCGATGAACTCGAGGACCCGCACAACCTCGGCGCCCTGCTGCGCACGGCCGATGCGACCGGCGTGCATGGCATCCTGATTCCGAAACGCCGCAGCGTTTCCCTGAATGCCACGGTCGCCAAGACTTCGGCCGGTGCCGTTGAATACGTCCCCGTGGCCCGCATCGGCAATATCGCGCAGACCATCAAGAAGCTCAAGGAAAAGGGCTTCTGGGTGGCCGGTGCCGATATGGACGGCGAGAAAGCCTACTATGAGGCCGACCTCACGGGCCCGCTCGTGCTCGTTGTCGGCAGCGAGGGCAGGGGCATGAGCCGCTTGACCAAAGAAGCCTGCGACTTCATTGTCAGCATGCCGATGGTCGGCCGCATCAATTCGCTCAATGCCTCGGTCGCCGGCTCCATCCTCATGTACGAATCCATGCGTCAGCGCCTGGCAAAGAAGCGGGCTTCATCTTGAGCTTTTAGGGGAAAGAGCGTATAATCGAATTTATGAAGGGATTTTAGGGAAGTTTATAAGGATACGTGTTTGTCATAAAAAAAGGAGAAAGTGCGATGGCAGAAGCAGCAGACACGGATATCATGGAGGACATGTACCGTGGATATGAAAATCTGACGGACGAAGAAATCCTGCTTGATATCAAGGAACATAACAACAAGGTCGCACTGGATTATCTGATCAACAAGTACCGGAATTTTGTCCGGGCTAAGGCACGTTCGTATTTTCTCATCGGTGCGGACCGCGAGGACATCGTGCAGGAGGGCATGATTGGCTTTTACAAGGCCATTCGTGACTTCCGCGATGACAAGCTCTCGTCGTTCCGCGCCTTTGCGGAGCTTTGCGTGACGCGTCAGATCATCACGGCCATCAAGACGGCGACCCGTCAAAAACACATACCGCTCAACTCATACGTTTCACTCAATAAGCCGATTTACGACGAGGATTCAGACCGTACACTGCTCGACATCATTTCGGGGGCTAAGGTGTCGGACCCTGAGGAACTTGTCATCAGTCAGGAGGAATTTGTCGACATCGAGAAAAAGATGGAGGAGATTCTTTCAGACCTTGAGTGGAAGGTACTCATGAGCTATCTTGATGGCAAATCCTATCAGGAAATCGCAGAAGACCTAGGACGTCATGTCAAGAGCATCGACAATGCCCTGCAGCGTGTCAAGCGCAAGCTCGAGAAATACATGGAGACGCGCAGCGATGACATTGACCTCAATACCATCTACAAGGGGCTGTCGTCCATCAATCGCCGGCTGCGTGCGGCCGATGGCGGCAAGGACGTTGCTCCCTGAGGTTCTGTGATTTCAGCAGTTCATGATTGACAATTTCATATGAGGGCACAGGTGGCGCCATATGGCGCTGAAAAGAGAAGCCGGTATAAGCCGGCGCGGTCCCGCCACTGTAAGGGAAGCGAATCTGCATAGTTACGTCACTGGAAAATTTCTGGGAAGGCGCAGAGGAGCGATGAACCGAGCCAGGAGAACTGCCTGTCCGAAAATCACCGTTACGACCTGCGAGCGATGGGAAGGCGATTGCTATCAGCAAAGCTGTGTCTTTGTGGTACAGTTTTTTACGATAGGAAGGCTTTTTTCGCATGCGTGCGAAAAGAGCCTTTTTTATTTCTATATGGTTTGTCGAAGGAGGAAAAAAATGAAACATTGGCAGAAAATGCTGGCGGCCGGTCTCGTATGCACGGCTGCCTTCGGCTGGAATCAGGCTGTGACAGAGGCTTCGTACCAGCTCAATCCGGAAGTGAAGAACGCGACGATGGCCCTGAAACAGGCTTCAGAAATCGGCGTGCTCAAGAATGAGAACCCCGAACTTAAAGATACGGCCAATAAAGATGCGATTGTCGTCATGACGTTTGGCACGACGTACAAGGACACGCGCGCCAAGACGATTGATGCAACCGTCAATGCCATCAAGGCTGCCCATCCGGGCGTCAAGGTCGTGACGGCCTACACGTCACACATCATCATCGACCGCGTGGCGAAAAAAGAGGGCATCAAGTTCCCGACGCCGGAGGAAGCCCTGCAGCAGCTCAAGGCCGATGGCTACAGCCGCGTCGCGCTCGTCTCGCTCGATGTCATCCCAGGCATGGAGTACAACTACGACCTCGGCGTCTATCAGAACTACAAGGACCAGTTCAAGAAAATGACGCTCGGCACGTCGCTGATGTACTGGCAGGGACAGGAAAACCAGCCGGACGATGTTACGGAGACCATCAAGGCACTGGCCACGCAGTTCCCAAAACAGGGCAAACACGATGCCATCCTCATCATGGCGCACGGCACGCCGCAGGTTTCGAACGCCTATTATTCCGTCATTCAGGCGAAAATCGATGAGCTTGGTTACAAGAATGTCTTTGTCTACACGGTCGAAGGCTGGCCATCGCTTGCGACGGTCATGCCGAAGCTCAAGGCAAATGGCATCAAGCACGTCACGCTGATGCCGATGATGATGGTCGCCGGTGACCATGCCAACAATGATATGGCAGGCTCTGACCCGGATTCGCATAAATCCATCCTCGAAGCCGCCGGCTATAAAGTCGATGCCTACATCCACGGCATCGGCGAGAACAAGGCCATCCAGGACCTCTATCTCGAGCGCGCCAACGACGCTTGGAATGCTTTGGAAGCAAAATAATTTGCAGTCGTTCTGACTTTTTATTTCCATATCACACATCTGAAAAATCCGTCTCTCGGCAGGCGGATTTTTTATTTTATGCGATAAACCCGGACAAATGTGAAAAAAATCATCGTGAAGTGATATAGTTTTCTGCTATAATAATAAAGTCGATACTCCGAGCGAAAATCTCTAAGGACGATGAGTCTACGAGATTGAGCCTGGGTAAAACCCACAGGGAAATATTAGAAATGATATTTCCTTCCGTTCTTGAAAAGGAGAATGTATATGAAGAAACTGTTTGCCCTGATGGCGGTCTGCCTTTTGGCCCTGGTGACGGGCTGCGGCGGCAGTCAGAATGCCAGTGAAACGAAATCGTCGTCGTCGCAGGAGCCTGTGGAGCTCCATGTTTCGGCGGCAGCGAGCCTCACGGATGTCATGAATGAAATCGGTGCGGATTACGAAAAAGAGCATCCGAATGTCAAAGTCGTATTCAACTACGGCAGTTCGGGTGCCCTGCAGCAGGCCATCGAGAATGGCGGCAATGCCGACCTGTTCTTCTCGGCTGCGCAGAAGCAGATGGATGCCCTCGACAAGAAGGGCCTGCTCGCTGACGGCACGCGCAAGGACCTGCTGCAGAATGAGGTCGTGCTGATTGTACCGAAAGAAGGCGGCAAGGACATCACTTCCTTTGACCAGCTGACGAGCGGCCAGCTCCAGCATATCGCCCTCGGTGAACCGAAAGGCGTACCGGTCGGTCAGTATTCGGAAGAAATCCTCAAGAAGCTCGGCATCCTTGATGCCGTCAAGGCCAAGGCCGTTTATGGCTCCGATGTCCGTCAGGTTCTCGCCTGGGTCGCTTCGGGTGAAGCCGATGCAGGTCTCGTCTATGCTACGGATGCGGCCGTTTCGAATGATGTCCGCGTCGTCGCCAAAGCTCCGGCCGGCACGCACAAGGATATCATCTATCCGGCAGCTATCCTGAAAGATACGAAACATCTTGACACGGCAAAGGATTTCTTAGCATTCGTATCGAATGATAAAAATAAGGAACGCTTTGCAAAGTATGGCTTCGAGGTAAAATAATGGAATATGCACCGCTTCTCATCACGCTGAAAACGGCCGTGGTGGCAACGGTGGTCACGTTCTTTCTCGGCATCGGCCTGGCTCTGGTCGTCGCGCGCATGCGGCGTTTCCAGGGCTTTGCCGATGCCGTTATTACGTTGCCGCTCGTTTTGCCGCCGACCGTTGTCGGTTTTTTCCTGCTGCTGGCCTTTGGCAAGCGCAGTTATATCGGTAAATTCTTACTGCAGTTTGATATCACGATTGTCTTTACGTGGAAGGCCGCGGTCATGGCGGCCATCATTGTCTCCCTGCCCTTGATGTACCGCACGGCGCGCGGCGCTTTCGAGCAGATTGACCCGAATATCTTAGGTGCGGCGCGCACGCTCGGCGTCTCAGAATGGCGCATCTTCTGGCATGTGCTCGTGCCGAATGCCCGCGCGGGTATATTAGCCGGCCTGGTGCTGGCCTTTACGCGTGCACTCGGCGAATTTGGCGCGACCATTATGTTCGCCGGCAATATCCCCGGAGTCACGCAGACGATGAGCACGGCCGTCTACGCTGCCGTGCAGGCCAATGATTATGACCTTGCGTTTAAATGGGCCGTGGTCATCATCATATTCTCGCTCGTCTTTGTCAGCCTGATGAATATTGTGATTTCACGCACAGGCGTGCCGCAGCATAGGAGGATATGAAGATGGAACTGCTCGTCAATATTGAAAAAAAACTGCGCAATTTCACACTCAAGACAGATTTTGCCGTGCGCGATGAAGTTTTTGCCCTGCTCGGCGCCTCTGGCTGCGGCAAGAGCATGACCTTAAAATGTATTGCAGGACTCGAACGGCCGGATAAAGGGCGCATTGTACTCAATGGCCGTGTGCTGTTTGACAGCGAAAAGGGCATCAACCTTTCGCCGCAGCAGCGTCAGGTCGGTTATCTCTTTCAGAATTTTGCCCTTTTCCCGAATATGACGATTGCCGATAATATCCGCTTTGTCGCAAAGGGCAGCCGCGAGGAGCGCGAACGGCGCGTGCGCGAGAATCTCGCACGCTTTGATTTAAGTGAACTCGGCGGGGCTTATCCGATGGAGCTCTCAGGCGGCCAGCAGCAGCGTGCGGCTCTCGCGCGCATCTTGGCGGCCGATGCGAAGATTTTGCTGCTCGACGAGCCGTTTTCAGCACTTGACCATTATCTTAAATGGAAATTGGAGCTTGAGCTGCGCGAAGTGCTGAAGTCGTACGGCGGCGCGGCGATTCTCGTTTCGCACGACCGCGGCGAGGTCTATCGTCTGGCCGACCATGCGGCCGTCATCGACCGCGGCAGGATGCAGAAGGTCTGCACGCGCGATGAACTGTTTGAGCATCCGGATACTCTGGCAGCGACACTGCTGACAGGCTGCAAGAATGTCTCGGCCGCAAGAAAGACAGGAGAACACACAGTAGAAGCCATGGAATGGCAGCTTCCTTTGCAGGTTTCAGGCAAAGTCAGTGCTAAGACGGCCTATATCGGCCTGCGCGCGCATTTTCTTGAGTACCGCGAGGGCGGCGAGTGCCCGGAAAAAAATATTTTCCGCATGGAAGTCGCAGATGTCATCGAAGATACATTTTCGTATCTCGTCATGGTGCGCCGTGCCGGCACGAATGCCCGCCGCATCCGCTGGGAGCTGCCGAAGGAGGAATGGCAGCGCATTGCGGCGGCGAAACTCTCGCTTTATTTTCCTCCTGAAAAAATCATTTTGATGGATTCCTGAGACAAAGAGGATTTCCATGTTTCTTCCTAGAAAAATATCCTATAAGCAGAATAGGATATTTTTTTATTTGGAACGGAACTATTATTTTGCTGGCAGACCTCAGAATTGCAGTACGCAAAGAATTGGGAGGGGGATTTTCATGAAACGAAAACAGAAGGGCATCCTTGCTGTCATTCTCATACTGCTCATCGGCGTCGGGATTTATGCCTATGAGCAGCATGAAGAAGCGGCCCGAAAAGCCGCTGCCCAGACACTCACGCTTTCGGGCAATGTCGATGTGCGTGAAGTGACACTGGCGTTCCGTGAGAGCGACCGCGTCAAGGATATTCTCGTCGAAGAGGGGGATACGGTCGAGGAGGGACAGGTCCTCGCGCGGCTCGATACAGATGAGCTGAACATCAATCTGCGCAAGACAAAGGCGCAGATCGCCGCGCAGGAGAGCACCGTCAATAAACTCCACAACGGCACGCGCTCAGAAGAAATCGCGCAGGCCCAGCAGAAACTCAAGGCTGCGCAGGCCGCTGCCTCGAACGCACAGGGCATATACGAACGCCGTCAGGCCGTCTATGACAGCGTGCAGGGCGTCAGCGAGCAGGACCTCGACAATGCGCGCTCGCAGGCCGAAGCCAAGCAGGCCGAGGTCGATGAGGCCAAAGAAGCGCTCAATGAAGCTTTAAACGGCCCGCGTTCTGAGGATATTCAGGCCGCGGAAGCCCAGCTGCAGGCCCTTGAGGAAGAAAAATCGCGTGAGGAATATTTGCTTTCGCAGTACGAGCTGCGCGCGCCGATGAAGGGCGTCATCCGCTCGCGCCTCTTGGAACCCGGCGATATGGCCTCGCCTTCGACGCCTGTCTTTAAGCTGTCGCTGCTCGACAAGAAATGGGTCCGCGCCTATGTCAAAGAAGACGACCTCGGCAAGATTTATGAGGGACAGACGGCCAAAGTCTACATTGACAGCCAGAAGGATAAGCCCCTCACGGGACAGATTGGCTACATCGCGGACACAGCAGAGTTTACGCCTAAGACCGTACAGACGGACGAACTGCGCACGGCCCTTGTCTACGAGGTGCGCGTTTATGTCGACGATGATGATAATGTCCTGCGCCTCGGCATGCCTGCGACGGTCAAGATTGCACTTTGAGCGGAGGTGATCGCATGGAGATCATCGAAGCAAAGGGACTCACGAAGATTTTTACCCTGAAAGATGGGACGGAGGTCAGAGCCCTGTCAGGCATCGACCTTGAGGTGCCGGAAGGACAGCTTACGGCACTCGTCGGGCCTGACGGCGCCGGCAAGACGACACTCATGCGCCTCGTCTGCGGGCTGATGACGAAAACTTCCGGGACCTTGCAGGTCGTGGGGCTTGATGTCACGGAAAAGCCGCAGGCCGTACAGGACCTTTTAAGTTATATGCCGCAGAAGTTCGGCCTCTATGAGGATTTGACCGTGCAGGAAAATCTCGACCTCTACGCGGACCTGCACGGCGTGCCGCAGGATATAAGGGAGCAGCGCTTTGCGCATCTCCTCGCGATGACGGAGCTCGCGCCTTTTACGAAGCGTCTCGCGGGCAAGCTTTCGGGCGGCATGAAGCAGAAACTCGGCCTTGCCTGTACGCTCGTGCGCTCGCCGAAGCTATTGCTGCTCGACGAGCCGACGGTCGGCGTCGACCCGCTCTCGCGCCGCGAGCTCTGGCAGATTCTGCAGCAGCTCGTTCATGAGGAGCGTTTGTCGGTGCTCGTGAGTACGGCTTATATGGAAGAAGCGGCACTTTGCGAAAAAGTCTACGTGCTCAATCACGGCCATTTCCTGAAAATCGGCACACCGGATGAACTGCGCGAGGTGGCCAAGGGGACCTGCTACAAGGTGACGCCGCCCGCGGGTATGCCCCTGCGTTCGCTGCAGAGCCGTCTGCTCGCGGAAAAAGACGTCATCGATGCCGTGCCGTCGGGCGGTGTCGTGCGCTTCATCACGCGCGGAAATCCGGACGAGCTGGCGCCTTTAAAGCGCCGTTCCTTAAGGGCAGAGGCCATCGAGCCGCGCCTTGAGGACGGTTTTATGACGCTTCTCAAAGAGGATGAAAACAAGGCAGGACAGCCTGTAAGTCAGGCCGCTGCCTCAGCCGAAAATATGGGTGCATTTTCGGGCCGTTCCCCGATGGATGCGCCTGTGGAGATTGAAGTACAGGACCTTGTGCGCAAGTTCGGCGACTTTACGGCCGTCTCGCATACTTCGTTTTCCGTTCACCGCGGCGAGGTCTTCGGTCTGCTCGGCCCAAACGGCGCGGGCAAAACCACGACGTTCCGCATGCTCTGCGGCCTTTTGCCGGCGACGAGCGGCAAACTCTCGGTCGCGGGTGTCAATCTGCGCACGGCGCGCATCGAGGCGCGCGCGAAAGTCGGCTATGTCGCGCAGAAATTTTCCTTATACAGCAGCCTTTCTGTTTATGAGAATCTGCGGTTTTTTGGTGGGGCCTACGGCCTTTTTGGCGCGCATCTTTACGAGCGTATTCAGGCGGTCATGCAGGAATTTCATCTGCAGGATGCAGCGGACCGGGCGGCCGGCAGTCTGCCGGGCGGCTACAAACAGCGCCTTTCGATGGCCGCAGCCCTCATCCATGAACCGAAAATCCTGTTTCTCGATGAGCCGACAAGCGGCATTGATCCCTTGGCACGCCGCACGTTCTGGCGCGAGATCACGGCTCTTTCGGAGCGCGGCACGACGATTATCATCACGACGCATTTTATGGAAGAGGCCGAGTACTGCGACCGCTTCATGATACAGGACCACGGCAAAATGCTCGTGCTCGGCAGTCCGGCAGAAATAAGGCAGCGCATGCACTTGGGCAGTGCAACGATGGACGATATCTTCGTGGCCATCGTCGAGACGTCGCGCGGCGAAAAAGAAAGGGCAAAGGGGGCGGCATCATGATGACAAGTGGATTTTGGCGGCGCCTTGCCGCGCTCGTGCGCAAGGAGACGCGCGAACTTCTGCGCGACAACAGCAGTCTCGCGCTCGGCGTCGTGCTGCCTCTGGTATTGATTTTGATCATTGGCTATGGCATGAGCCTCGATGTCAAGAACGTGCCGACGGCCGTGGTCATCGAGGACAGTTCGCCTCTCGCGCGGCAGGCTGTGAGCTTTACGCAGGGCTCAGAGTATTTTCAGCCCGTCTTTGTCCCGTCCCTGCAGGAAGGCGAAGCGATGATACGAAAGCACAAGGTCGATGCGATGCTCGTCGTGCCGCCTGACTTTTCGGCGCGTTTTGCCGAGGGCAAAGGCAAACTGCAGGTTATCCTCAACGGCACGGAAGCGACGACGGCCATGAGTGCGCAGGGGTATTTTGAAGCGGGCATCCTGACGTGGGCCGCGTCAGAAGGCGCGAAGCACGGCCTGGCGGCCGGCGGCATCGAGATTGTCCCGCGCATCTGGTTCAATGATGCGAATACGAGCACGTGGTTTTACGTGCCGGGCATTCTCATGCTCGTGCTGACCATCAGCGGCGTGTTCCTGACTTCCGTCGTCATGGCGCGCGAATGGGAGCGCGGTACGTTTGAGTCGCTTTTTGTCACGCCGATGAAGATTTTGGAGCTGATTCTCGCGAAGACCATTCCGTACTTTGTCATCGCCATGATTGGCATGCTGCTCTGTCTGGTGGTTGGCCGTGAACTTTACGACCTGCCGATGCGCGGTTCGCTCGTACTGATTATCGGCGAGTCGATGCTCTACCTCGTCGTATCGCTTGGCATTGGCCTCGTCATCTCAGCCCTGACGAAAAATCAGTTCCTCGCGTGCCATGTCTCGCTGATGATCAGCTTCCTGCCGTCGGTCGTGCTGTCGGGCTTCCTGTTTGACCTGCACGCGGAGCCCGCGGCGATTCGCGTCGTCAGCAGCCTTATCCCGACGACGTATTACCTCGAGCTCATGAAATCGCTGTTTCTGTCGGGCAATTACTGGCCGCTCATTGCGCGCGACACGGCGATTCTCGTCTTATTTGCGCTGTTTTTCCTCGGCTGGGCCTTTCATATGACGCGGAAGAAGGTGGAGCCATGAATTTTTCGCTGCAGCGTTTCCTGCGCCATCTTTATTTCATCTGCCAGAAAGAGCTGCTGTCGCTTTTTAAGGACCCGCGCATGCGCACGCAGCTGGTCATGCCGGTTATTATTGAAGGTTTTTTGTTCGGCTATGCGGCCAATTACAATATCGAGGAAGTGCCGTATGCCGTCGTCGACAATTCGGCGACAGCATCTTCGCGTGATTTTCTTGCACATATCGCCGGTGCTCCGACGTTTTCGTGCTATGCGGTCTGCGGCAATGTGCAGGAAGTCAGCACGCTCATCGATGCCGGTGACGTCCTCGGCGGCGTCATTGTGCCCGAAGACTTCGAGAAAAAACTGGAACATGGGGAACAGGCTCCCGTGCAGGTCATCACGGATGGGCGCAATCCGATGATTGCGGGCATGGTCAAGAGCTACATCACGCAGATTGCCGCTTCGTGGAGTGAGGAAAAAGGCTATGCCAGCCTGCCCGTTTCCATCGAGACGCGCACGTGGTTCAATCCGAACCAGCTCTCGCGCTGGACGTTCCTGCCTTCCTTCCTCGCGATGATTGCCTTTGTGCAGGTCATGTTCCTCGCGGGCCTCTCGATTGCGAAGGAGCGTGAGCAGGGGACGTTTGACCAGTTGCTCGTCACGCCGTTCTCGCCGACGGAAATTCTCATCGGCAAGGCGACGCCGCCGGTGCTCGTCGGACTCTTTCAGGCCGCGATGGTCTTTTTGATTGCAAGATTCTGGTTTGAAGTGCCGTTTGCGGGCAGCCTCTTTACGCTTTTTCTGACGCTGCTGATTTTCATGATCAGCACGACGGGCCTCGGGCTCTCGATTTCCTCACTCGCGAAGAATATGCAGCAGGTGCTCGTCTACCTGCTCGTGCTGATGATCCCGATGGTCCTGCTCTCGGGCCTCGTGACACCCGTGCACAATATGCCGGAATTCCTGCAGATCGTCACCTACGCCGACCCGATGCGCTTTGTCATCGATGCCGTGCGCCGCATTTATCTCGAGGGTGCGGGGCTCAATGAAATCGCGTGGGATTTTGTGCCGATGGTGGCCGTGGCGGCCCTTACGATGCCGCTTGCGGGCTGGCTCTTCCGTCATAAGACAACGTAAAGTATAAAAGACAGCAAAAACAAAGACACGCCTTGCCGCGTTAGGGACGCAGCAGGCGTGTCTTTGCTTTGAGAAATTGAAAGAATAAGAAATGAAGGATGGGCAGATTAGAAGAATGTGTGTACCACGAGGTACGAAAGGGCACCCATCAGGGCTGTGCAGGGAATGGTCATGACCCAGGCCGTGACCATCTGGCGTGCAACATCCCAATGGACCGCCTTGACGCGCTCGGCAGAGCCGACACCCATGATGGAGCCGGAGACGACATGCGTCGTCGAAACCGGCAGATGCATGAGCGTGGCGGAGAAAATGACGAGCGACGAATTGAGATCGGCTGCGAAGCCGTGGATTGGATGCATTTTGAAAATCTTGCCGCCGACGGTGCGGATGATTTTCCAGCCGCCGACGCTCGTGCCGGCAGCCATGGCCGCGGCGCAGAGCAGTTTGACGATATCCGGAACTTCAAGCGTGCCGATAAAGCCGCCGGAGAGCAGTGCCAGGGTAATGATACCCATGGATTTCTGCGCATCGTTCGAGCCGTGCGAGAAGGCCATGAGTGCGGCCGAGAGAACCTGCAGGCGGTTGGCCGTGAGGTTGACGCGGGCCGGTTTATACGAATGACAGATGGCAAAGACGATTTTCATAAGGATGTAGCCGCAGATCATCGCCGCCACCGGGGAAATAATCAGGGAAAGGACGATTTTGAGAATGCCCCAGCCGTTGAGTGCGGAAATGCCGGCCGAGACGATGACGGCACCGATGATGCCGCCAATCAGGGCGTGGGAAGAGCTCGACGGCATGCCGAACCACCACGTGACGAGGTTCCAGATGATGGCGCCGATGAGGCCGGCGACAATCGTGACTTCGGTAATCATCGAAGCCGACATGACGATGTCGCCGCCGATGGTCTTAGCAACGCCCGTGGAAATCATGGCACCGATGAAGTTCAGGATGGCCGTACCGACGATGGCCACGCCCGGACGGATGGCACGCGTTGAAACGCAGGTCGCGATGGCATTGGCCGTATCGTGGAAGCCATTGATAAAGTCGAACGTCAGGGCGAGGACTACGACGAGGATAATGAGTGACGTATCAGGCATACTTCATCGTCACCTCTTTAATGATATTGGCAAGTTCCTCGACCTTATCCGCTGTATCTTCAAGCGTTTCCAGGATATCTTTCCAGCGAATGACATCGAAGAGGTCCTTTTTGCCGTCGAACAGGTCAGAAATTTCCTCGCGGTAAATGTGGTCGACTTCGGATTCAAGTTTGCTGAGGTGGTCGGCGCGGGCCATGAGTTCAGCCTCGTTGCGGTCGATGTTCTTTAACAGTGAGAACAAGGTCTTGAGTTCTTCCGACATCGTGACAATCTGGGCCATGATTTTGGCGGCCGATGGAATCAGCGTGTCGATATGATACATGTTCAGGCGCATCAAAGCACCCTGCAGGCAGTCGATGCATTCCTCGAGATGACAGGTCAGGCGGTAGAAGTCTTCGCGGTCAATCGGCGTGATGAAAATGACGGACAGTTTATGGATGATATCCTGATTGACGGCATCGGATTTATGCTCGAGCTCGACGATGTCATCGAGATGCTGCGGCAGCTTGGTAATATCGGTCATGGCTTCCTGAGCAATCAGAGCCCCACGGTGAAAATTCTCGGCGTTTTCCATCAGGTAGTCAAAGAACTCCTCATGCTTGTTACTGATACTGAACATTACGTTTCCTCCTTTGTATTTGTCCTCAGTCTAACAGGATTCTGCAGACGAATTGCAAAGGATTTGTTAACATCATGTTAACATTTAATAAATGAAAATCAGTATAAATAAAAAGGCTGCCGCATACAGCGACAGTCACAAGATGATTTTTATGAGGTTATTTGATTTTCGCATGTTCGGCGATGAATTTCTCGATATTGGCGAGATGGTGATTCTTACGCAGTGTCTCCGGTTCGTAGGTAATGAGCAGACCGCCCGTCGGCAGTGAAACGACAGCATCCCTGACGCCCGTGAATGATTTGAGAAAATCAGTGACCTGCGCGGCGAGCTTTTCGTTGCCGGCCAAGGCGAGATTGTAGACGCGCACGCGGCCCGGCACATAGCTCTGGATGTCCGTGCCGGCGAGGAAGGCATGCAGGGAGATGGATTCTGCCGTGTCCGCGGCTTTTTTGGCGGTTTCGCCGACGAGCGTTTCGACATCGCGCTTCATTTTGCCCGCATGCTGCAGGCCATGCAGGATGGACAAGGCCCCCCAGACGGCGCCGCAGGCGATATGAACTTTTTTGCCGGCGAAAATCGTGGCAATCGTGGCAAGACCGCTGACCGTCAGTGGCAGACCGAGTGGCAGGCGGTTGAATTTCTGTTTTACATCCATAACGATTCCTCCTTGACCGAAGCATATTTTCGGTATATGAGAATTATTCGCCGCGGGCTTGAGAAATCCTCTTGAAAATATCTTTTCATATGGAAAATTTTGTGCGAAAATAAAAGGTACTGTACAAGGAAAAAGAAAGGCAGCTAAGTTATATGATAGAACTCCATCATCTGGTCAAGCGTTTTCCCCATAAAGACAAACAGGGCAAAGCCTCTTGGAAGACGGCGGTCAGCGACTTGACGCTTTCGGTGGGCAGGGGCGAGATTTTTGGCCTGCTCGGTCCGAACGGCGC
The DNA here is from genome assembly GCF_051886055.1 of Mitsuokella apri. Lineage (NCBI taxonomy): Bacteria > Bacillati > Bacillota > Negativicutes > Selenomonadales > Selenomonadaceae > Mitsuokella > Mitsuokella apri. Next base: position 41,899 of record NZ_JBJEXT010000028.1, read on the forward strand.
GGGCAAAACGACGACCATCCGCATGATGACGATGCAGACAAAGCCGACGAGCGGCAGTATTTTCTACGACGGCCTCGACACGCGGACCGAAGCGCGGAAGATTAAATCGCTCATCGGTGTTGTGCCGCAGCACGTCAATTTCGACCAGGACCTCACTGTGGGAGAAAATATGGAACTGCACGCGCGGCTCCATCATATGAAGAAAAAAGAGCGTGAAGCGCGCATCGCAGAACTCCTGCAGTATGTTGAGCTCACGGATGTCGTCAATGACGGCGTGCGCAGGCTCTCGGGTGGCATGAAGCGCCGTCTGCTCATCATGCGCGCCCTCATCCATGAGCCGCGCATCCTGTTTCTCGATGAACCGACCGTGGCTCTTGACCCGCAGGTCAGGCGCCGCATCTGGTCGCTCGTGCGCGACATGGCTCATCACGGCGTGACGGTTTTTTTGACGACGCATTATATCGAAGAGGCTGAGGCTCTCTGTGACCGCGTGGCGATTCTCTCGAAAGGTCAGCTCGTCGACCTCGACACGCCGGCGCATCTGCGCGAGAAAACCTCACTGCCGAATCTGGAAGAAGTCTTTCTGGCCCTGACGTCGGAAAAGGATAAAGGAGAGAGGGGGAGACGATGAAATTTCAGGAAAATCTCATGGATGTCTGGACGGTGTTCTGGCGCGACTGGGTCGTTTTGAGGCGCCGCATGACGAAATTCATTCTCTCACGCATGGTCGCGCCGATGCTCTACCTCGTGGCATTTGGCTGGGGCCTCGGCCGCAGCATCGATGTGGGTTCGGGCTCGTATCTTGATTTTCTCGTGCCGGGCATTCTTGCGCTCAATTCCATGAACATCAGTTTCAACAGCATCACGCCGGTGCATGCGGAGCGCATCTACCATAAGAGCCTTGAAGAATACATCATCGCACCGATTTGGCCCGATGCGTTCCTCATCGGCAAGGTGCTGGCGGCCGTGCTGCGCGCGCTGATTTCCTCGGCTATCATCGTCGTGCTCGCCCTGCTTTTCGGCGCGCACTTTACGATGACGCCGCTTTTCCTGCTCGTCCTCGTGCTCAACTGCATCGTCTTTGCAGAGATCGGCTTCTTAGCCGCGATGAAAATCAGCACGTATGAGGAAATGGCACAGGTCAACACCTACATCCTGCTGCCGATGTCGTTCCTCTGCGGCACGTTTTTTTCGACGCACGCCCTGCCGACGGCTGTGCGCTGCTTCATTGAGCTTCTGCCGCTCACGCACACGAGCTACCTGCTGCGCGGGCTTGGCAGCGGTGCGGAGGTATCGATGCTTTCCCTGCTCGTGCTCATCGCTTATGCGGCCGCGGGCCTTTTCTGGGGGAGCCGCGCCTTCCGCCGGCTCACAGAATAAACAGAAACTTTCCTATTATATAGATGACGAAATTTAGAAAGGATATGCATATTGTTTAAGACGATTCTTCACCATCATGCCTCGTCGTGTACGGACTGCACCAAGCTCTGCTGCACGAAAATCGAGGATTTTTCCGTCAAGATTGGCCGACTGACCATCTTTGACCATGTCAATATCCACATCCACTGCGGGCAGCTCACGGCCCTGATTGGCCCGAACGGCGCCGGCAAGAGCACACTCCTCAAAGCTATTCTCGGCGAAGTGCCGCACACAGGCAAACTCCATTATGTCGATGCCAAGGGCAAGCACACGGGGCATCCCGTGATTGGCTATGTGCCGCAGTACCTGCGCTTTGATGTGAGTTCGCCGACGAGCGTCATGGATATTTTCATGGCCTGCCTTTCGCGCCGGCCGGTCTGGCTCTGTTCGGCCAAAAAACTGCGGCCGCGTGTTCTGAAGAGTCTCGAACGCGTGCGCGCGGCGCATCTCATCGACCGCCGGCTCGGGGCTCTTTCGGGCGGCGAGCTGCAGCGTGTGCTCTTAGCACTCGCGCTTGACCCGATGCCTGACCTGCTGCTGCTCGACGAGCCTGTATCCGGCGTCGACCAGAACGGCCTTGAGCTTTTCTACGAAATTGTCGCGGACCTGCGCGAAAAGGAGGACATGGCCATCATCCTCATCTCGCATGACCTCAATATGGTCGCCAAGCATGCCGACCAAGTCGTGCTGATGAACAAGGGGGTCGTCATGAGCGGCACGCCGGAAGAAGTCTTTGCGGACCGCCGCACGAAGAAGATTTTTGGCATGCTGGCAGGGGAATCGGCACTTGAGGCTGCGGCAGATATTCCGGCCGGACACGAAGAAACAGAGGAAAAAGAAGCTGCGGCAGAGACAGAAGCGAGAAAGTCTGCCGATGAGAAAGGGGGAAAACGCTGATGGAGCTGATGGATATGATTTATCAGGTGATGGATATCATCCTGCCGTTTGGCTGGCTGACAAGCGCCTTTATGAAGAATGCGTTTTTAGCGGTTCTGCTCGTCACGCCGCTGTTTGGCCTCATGAGCACAATGGTCGTCTCGAACCGCATGGCGTTTTTCTCGGATTCGCTCGGCCACGGTGCCTTTACGGGTATCGCGATTGGCGTGCTTTTAGGCTCGGTCTCGCCGCTTTTATCGCTCGTGATTTTCTCCGTGGCGTTTGCGCTCTTTATTACGTATATCAAGAACAAGAGCACAGCCTCGACCGATACGATTATCGGCGTGTTCTCGGCGACGGCCATCGCCCTCGGCCTCATGCTCATGAGCCACGGCGGCAGTTTCAATAAATTTTCTTCGTTCCTGATTGGCGACATCCTGTCGATTACCCCGGAGGATATCTCGGCTCTGGCCATCGTCTTCGTGCTCGGCCTCATCGCCTGGGGATTCATCTTCAACCAGCTGCTCGTGCTGTCCATCAATTCTTCGTTTGCGCGCAGCCGCGGCATTAAGACGTTCTGGGTCGAGAGTGCCTTTGCCTCGATGCTGGCCGTCGTCGTTTCCATCAGCATACAGTGGGTCGGCATCCTCATCATCAATGCCATGCTTGTGCTGCCGGCAGCCGGCGCGCGCAATGTCGCGAACAATGTCAAGCAGTATCACGTCTTTTCCGTGCTGATTGCCCTGTTTTCAGGCCTTTTAGGCTTGGCGCTGGCCTATTACTTTGACATGGCGGCCGGTGCGACGATTGTCGTCATTTCGTCGGTGATTTTCTTTATCACGCTGCTCATCAAGCCGTATGTCAGCCGCTGATTTTGGCATTAGGGCAGACAGAAAGGCAATTCTGTGATAAGATAGTGAGAAATGTTTCCTAACAAAATAGGAAGAACGGGCAGACACAGGGGAGGACTTTAGCATTGGATACGAACAAGACGACCATTATCGGCATTGCTGGGGGTACCGGCTCGGGCAAATCGACCTTCACGAACCGACTCAAGGCGTATTTTGGCGATGAAGTCACGGTCATTTACCACGATGATTATTATAAGCCGCATGACGATATTCCCTTTGAACAGCGCCAGTACATCAATTACGACCATCCGGATTCTCTTGATACAGACCTTCTCGTCGGGCATCTTGAAAAACTGCGTGCTGGCGAGAGCATCGACTGTCCGGTCTATGATTTCACGCGCCATACGCGTTCCGCGAAGACAAAGCGCATCGAACCGAGCCGCGTCATCATCGTCGAGGGCATCCTGATTTTTCAGGATGAGCGCCTGCGCAATCTATTTGACATCAAGATTTTTGTCGAGGCTGATGCCGATGAACGCATTCTGCGCCGCGTGCTGCGCGATATGAACGAGCGCGGCCGCGACCTCGAGAATATCATCAATCAGTATCTGACAACGGTCAAGCCCATGCATTATCTCTATGTCGAACCGACAAAAAATCTTGCGGACATCGTCATCAACAGCGGTCTCAACGATGTGGCCTTTGACATCATGAAGACGAAAATTCAAGATATCCTTCAGCACAGCGAAGCGTAATAAAAAAATCCCTGCCATGGAACTGCAGCCATGGCAGGGATTTTTTTAGTGTTTGCGCCGGTCAATGCCAGCTTGGCGGTAGTAGGCGGCTTTGTCCGCGTACATGCGCTTGTCGGCCTTGTGCAGGAGTTCGTCGATTGAGGCCTCTGGGAATTCTTCGTGACTGGCCCAGCCAAATGAAATCGAGAGCGCATCGCAGAATTCGCCCTTCCAGGCGGCGATATGCCCGCGGAAGGTCTCTACGATTTGGCAGAACAGTGCATCGTCAACGAGACAGATGACCGTGAACTCATCACCGCCGATGCGGTAGCCGAAATAAGGAGCTCCAGCGCAGCGCGGGTCGGCAAAAGTTTTTTTCAGGCAGGCGGCCACGCCGCGGATGAGCTCGTCGCCGGCCTTATGACCGATGGTATCGTTGGCCGCCTTGAGGCCGTTGATGTCGATCATCGAGATGGCGCAGTGCTGAGGCGGATTCTTTTCCAAGGCCAGAATCTGCTCGTCGTAGGCACGGCGGTTTTCAAGGCCCGTCAGGAAGTCGTGGCGGGCAATGCGGTCGGCCTGCCTTTTTTGGCGCGTGCGGAAGACGGCAAAGGCGATGATGAAAGTCAGCAGCATGACGCCAAAAGCCGTGAGCAGCAGGACTTCCTTGTAATGCCTCTGTACGAAGTACCAGAAGGAGGGGACAAAGGACTCATCCGTGTGGCGCAGCAGGGACTCGCGGATGCTGCTTTCGCCCCAGAGTGTGTTCATGCGGCTTATGGCCATGAAGAGCGGGTGGTCTACGGGGCTTACCGCAATGGTCAGATTTTCCGTATTATCGAGCAGGGTCTGATGGAGCTTCGTTTCGCCCTGCAGATAAATGGAGATGAGGTAGGGATTCATGAAGGCAGCGTCGGCTTCTCCCTTGTGCAGGGCTTCGATGACTTCGTCCTCTGTTTTGTAATGGCGGATTTCGTTATCAGGGAAATACTCTTTGACGAATTTCAGCTGCGGCGGCAGGTCATCCGCCACGGCAATAATGGTATCTTTGGTCGTCGGTTCATCCGTGCGGCTTACGCAGTACATCTGCATGGAGACGACATTTGGCGTCTGCAGCAGATGGAGCTTTTCATCTTCCCACGGCGTATCGTAGACCGGCAGGGCCGCATTGATTTTATGGGCGATAAGGTCCTGCTTGAGTTCATCGGGGTCATCGTAGGGGACGTACTCGACCGTATTATCGAGTTCAAAGGCCTTGAACCCGTGGTTGATGAGGTCGCGGAACATGCCGCGCGCCTCGCCGTCAGGGCCTTCCTCAATAAATGGAGCCATGTGCCGGAGGTAGCCGATGCGGATGGTGCCGTGCTTCTTGAACCAGAGTCTGTCTTCTGCCGTGAGGATGGCAGCATCGGCCGAATGCAGAAAATACTTCTGGCTCAGATTGACCTGAAAGGCAGGATTGTAGACGTTGATCATCGCGAGCGCTTCGTTGACCTCTTTGAGGATGTCGGGGCGTTTTTTCGAAACGGCGATGTAGGAGTTGCTCGAGCCGTAGCGCACGACAGGGACGACATAAGTGCCGATTTCCACGCGCGAGGTGAATTCGGCGATGGCATCGATATCGCCGCGGTCGAGGGCATCGCGGCGCGACTGGAAATCCTTGAACTCGACAATCTTTATGCCCGCCTGGTTTTTTTCGTTCCATTCCCGAAGCTGGTCGTCCGTCGTCGTGCTCCTCGCAACACCGACTTTTTTGCCGCGCAGCGCTTCGGCATTGGGGTATTCGTCGGCTTTGGCCACCGGTACGAAGATGTAATACGTCTCGATGCGCAGCGGAAAGGCGGAGAAGTCGTATTTTTTCGCGCGTTCCGGCGTATAGGAGACGTTGGCCATGAGGTCGATGTCTCCGTTTTCGAGTTCTTTGAGCATCTGGCTCCAGGTGTGATAGACGTACTCATACTGCCAATTATTGAAGGAGGCGATCATCTGCTGGTACTCGTAGATATAGCCCGTGCGCGGCACCGCAGAAGGGTCCGGGACATTCGGGTCAGGAAGCGTATAGCCCGTCCGCACGATTTTTGGGACGGAGGTATCGGCGCCGGCTTCTGCCGGAGCAACAGGAAAGCCGGCGAGCAGGCAGAGCACGAGCACGAGGGAGAGGAGGGGGTGTTTCATAAAAATCCTCTTTTCGGAAAAGCAAAACGTTTCATTTTACTTTATTGTAGCGAAATATGAAAGAGAGGTAAATATCGATTGCAAAAAACTTATAAAAAAAGCGCATCCATGCGGATACGCCTAGTGTGCAATTGGTGCGCTCGGGCAGAGTCGAACTGCCGCTTTCGGCTCCGGAGGCCAACGTCCTATCCACTGGACTACGAGCGCGCGTTCATCGTGAACAAAAAATAGTATACCATGGAAACCATGATATTGTCAATTTGAGCCCTCGTGGCTTGTCAGGGGTCGGTGCGCATGCGGCCGACGGAATGTCTGTTTTCGATGAAGTCGCAGACATGGTCGGTAAGCGAAGCGAGGATGAGGTAGAAAACCAGCGAGATGCCAAACAGAACAACCGGCACAGCGGCGACAATGAGGACGAGTTCGAGAATATGATAGTCGACGCGCACGCGGACATATTCACAGAGAAATGCAGTAAGTGTAATGAGCAGATAGCCTTTTGCCCAATCCATAGATGTCATATGCTCCTTTCGATTCTTTTCTAAAAGTCTATGATAAAAAGCGGTTTATCACTCTGAAAACGATTACATTATAACATGGTATGGAGGGCTGACAAGGGGGCAAAGGCGCTTTTTCCAGCACTGCGATGAAGAAATGACAAGCAAGAAAAATAAGGCCCCGCAAGCGCGAAAAAACGCGCGTGCAAAGCCTTATTTTTAAGAACTGTCTTTATTTTTTGTGATTCTTGAGGAAGTTCTCGATGCGTGCGAGTGCTTCGGCAATTTTGTCGATTGACGTAGCGTAGGAACAGCGCACGTGGCCTTCGCCGCAGGCGCCGAAAGCGGAGCCTGGAATCAGAGCGACGTGTTCGGTCTTCAGGAGCTCTTCGGCAAATTCGTCGGAGGTGTAGCCCGTGCTCGTGATGTCCGGGAAGATGTAGAACGCGCCTTTTGGTTCGAAGCACGGCAGGCCCATCTTCGTGAAGCCGTCGTAGATGAGGTGACGGCGGCGGTCGTACTCGGCGACCATCTTGAGCATGTATTTCTTGCCGTGGCGCAGGGCCTCAACGGCGGCAATCTGGGCCGTGATTGGCGCACAGAGCATCGTGTACTGATGGATTTTCGTCATGGCACTGATGAAGGCCTTGTTGCCGAGGGCGTAGCCGATGCGCCAGCCCGTCATGGCATAGGCCTTGGAAAAGCCATTTAAGAGAATCGTGCGTTCCTGCATGCCGGGCAGCGAGGAAAAGGCCACGTGCTTTTCACCGCCGTACGTTAAATCGCCGTAGATTTCATCCGAAATGACGATGAGGTCGTGTTTCTCGGCGAATTCTGCAATGGCTAAGAGGTCCTTGCGCGTCATGATGGCACCCGTCGGGTTGTTCGGATAGCCTATCAGGAGGGCCTTGGTCTTCGGCGTGACGTGTTCTTCCAGTTCTTCCGGCGTGATGCGGAATTCGTTCTCGATTTTGGCGGGGACGGATACCGGCGTGCCGCCCGCGAGTGTCGTGCAGGCCTGATACGAGACGTAGCAGGGCTCCGGAATCAGCACTTCGTCGCCGGGCGCGAGAATGGCGCGCATGACGAGGTCGAGGGCCTCGCTGACGCCGACGGTCACGAGGACATCCGTTTCGGCATCATAGGAGCAGTTGTATTCTTCCTGATAGTGCTTGACGATTTCTTCGCGCAGTTCCGGCAGGCCGCGGTTGGCCGTATAAGAGGTATAGCCCTGTTCGAGGCCGTAGACGCAGCTCTCGCGGATGGACCACGGCGTGACAAAATCCGGCTCGCCGACGCCAAGGGAAATGACGTCTTCCATTTTGGCAGCAATGTCGAAGAATTTGCGGATGCCCGAAGGTGCGATGGCATTGACGCGCGGCGAGAGACGCTGCTGCCAGTCGGTTCTCTTCTCAATCATGGCGTCACCACCAGTCTGCGGTCACGCTCTTCGTCGTTGATGATGACGCCGTCTTTTTTATAGGGTTTCAGCATGAAGTGGCTGCGCGTCTGCGTGACGCCTTCAATCGTCGCGAGGCGCGTGGCGACAAAATTGGCGACTTCCTTCAGAGACTTGCCTTCGATGATGACGAGCAGGTCGAAGCTGCCGCTCATGAGGTAGACCGTGCGGACCTCGTCAAAGCGGTAGATGCGCTCCGCAATGGCGTCGAAGCCGACTTCGCGCTGCGGCGTCAGGTTGATTTCGATGACAGCCGTGACGGTGTCCGTACCGAATTTTTCCCAGTTAATCAGGGTATTGTACGACAGGATGATCTTGTCTTTCTCGAGTTTCTTGATGTCCTGCTCGACTTCGTATTCGCTGCGGTGCAGCATGGAAGCGAGTTCACTGACAGGACGGCGTGCATCGTGCTCGAGCAGCTCCAGCAATTCTTTCATATGGAAATCCTCCCTTGATGGTCATCATGCATAAATAATTCACAGAAGTTAAAGATAATTATATCATATCGGCCCCCTAAGGGGAAGCGAGAATAAATGATGTCTGGGCTTGTCCATATGATAAAGACAAATGAAGAATAAGAGCAGGACAGGCGTCTCTTTGCGAAAAGATTGTGAGGGCTTCTTGCATCTGACATATGTTTTGGGTACAATACTAATATAGAAGCAAATACATTCATGACAGCAGGAATGAGGAGGAAGCTTTCGCATGTTTGTAGGAAATATGGATATCCTTGCCGAAGATGCCAAAAATCTCGCCGAGGCCATCAAACAGTCACTTGCGTATTTGCATGCGCATGATTTTACGAAAATGGAAGATGGTTCGTACCAGATTGCCAAGGGCATTACGGCAAATCTGCAGCGCTATACGACGCGTCCGGCAGCCGACTGCAGGCCCGAACGCCATGAGCGCTTTACAGATATCCAGTACGTTGTCGAAGGGGAGGAAAGACTGGGCTGGTGCCCGGTCAGTCCGGACCTAAAGGTGGCCGTTCCCTACAATAAAGAGAAGGATATCCTCTTTTATGAAAAGCTCGTGCCGGAAAGTGATATCACCCTGCGGCCGGGCTTCTTTGCCGTGCTTTATCCTGCGGACGTGCACCGTCCGCAGGCGGCAGTGGGGGCACCTGCATCCGTGACCAAAGTCGTGGTCAAGATCGCGATGGATTGTTTGTGATTCTGTGACGCTGTGTTTCAGATCTATATTGCATTTGGAGGAAAAAGCACTCATGACGGTAAGAAGAATTTTCGTAGAAAAAAGACAGGGATTTGACATCCCGGCTCAGCAGCTCTGCGACGATCTCAAGGAGACGTTCCATCTCGATGGCCTCAAGTCGGTCCGCATCATCAACCGCTACGATATCGAAGGCCTCAGCGATGAAGAGTATGACAAGGTCAAATTTGTCGTCTTTGCAGAAGCCCCTGTTGACAAAGTCTATGAAGAGACGCTGCCGGAATTTGCGGACTCCCGCATATTCGCGGTTGAGTACCTGCCGGGCCAGTATGACCAGACGGCAGATTCGGCAGCACAGTGCGTCCAGCTCGTCACGCAGAAAGAGCGTCCGCAGATTGCCACGGCACGCGTCATTGTCCTGACGGGCGATGTTGACGATGAAGCCCTGCAGAAAATCAAGGACTACTGCATCAACGCCGTTGAGAGCCGCGAAGCATCGCTTGCAAAGCCGGAGTCCCTTGACATGGTCACGGAAGAACCGGCCGATGTCGAAGTACTGACGGCTTTTAATGACATGAGCGAAGATGAGCTGCACGCTTTTATGGATGCGCGCGGTTTTGCCATGAGCTTTGAAGACCTCAAGTTCTGTCAGGAATATTTCCGCGATACGGAGCACCGCGCCCCGACGATTACGGAACTGCGCGTCATCGATACGTACTGGTCCGACCACTGCCGCCATACGACGTTCACGACGGCCATCGACGATGTCGAGATTGAGGATGGCTACTTCTCGCCGGCCCTGACGGCTGCTTACCGCAAGTATAAAGAAGACCGCGATAAACTGTACGGTGCCGATACGGACCGCGCCGTCACGCTCATGGACATCGCCGTCATCGGCGCCAAGGCCCTGCGCAAAGAGGGCCTGCTCGATGACCTCGACAAGTCGGAAGAAATCAACGCCTGCAGCATTGTCGTCAAGGCCGATATCGGCGGCAAACAGGAAGACTGGCTCGTCATGTTCAAGAATGAGACGCACAACCATCCGACGGAAATCGAGCCGTTCGGCGGCGCGGCAACGTGTCTCGGCGGTGCTATCCGCGATCCTCTGTCGGGCCGTTCCTATGTTTATCAGGCCATGCGCGTGACGGGTGCTGCTGACCCGCGCCGTCCGTTCAGTGAGACGCTTCCGGGCAAGCTGCCGCAGAAGAAAATCACGCTCGGCGCTGCCGCAGGCTACAGCTCCTACGGCAATCAGATCGGCCTTGCTACGGGTCAGGTTCGCGAGGTCTACCATGAAGGCTACATGGCCAAGCGCATGGAAATCGGTGCCGTCATCGCGGCTGCCCCGAAAGAAAATGTCGTGCGCAAGCGTCCGGCCGCCGGCGATATCATCGTGCTCGTCGGCGGCCGCACGGGCCGTGACGGCTGCGGCGGTGCTACGGGCTCCTCGAAAGAGCATACGGAAGAATCGCTGACGACCTGCGGTGCAGAGGTCCAGAAGGGCAATCCGCCGACGGAGCGCAAGATTCAGCGCCTGTTCCGCAATCCGAGCGTTTCACGCATGATCAAGCGCTGCAATGACTTTGGTGCCGGCGGTGTCGCCGTCGCCATCGGCGAGCTGGCCGACGGCCTCGTCATTGACCTCGATGCCGTCAAGAAAAAATACAAAGGCCTCGACGGCACGGAACTCGCCATCTCCGAATCGCAGGAGCGCATGGCTGTCGTGCTCGACCCGAAGGACGTCGAAGCCTTCCAGAAATTCTCGGATGAAGAGAACCTCGAGGCAACGCCTGTCGCCGTCGTCACGGAAAAACCGCGCCTCATCATGAAATGGCGCGGCAATGCCATCGTTCAGATGAACCGCGCCTTCCTCGATACGAACGGCGTGCGCCAGCATGTCACGGCTGTCATTGCACAGCCGGATACGGCAAAACGCTACCTCGCAGAGGTGCCGGCAGCGGTCAAGGCCTGCGGCAGTGACCTTCACAAAGCATGGCTGACGAACCTTTCCGACCTCAACGTCTGCAGCCAGAAAGGCCTTGCCGAGCGCTTTGACTCGACGATCGGCGGCAACACGGTGCTCATGCCGTTCGGCGGCAAGACGCAGATGACGCCGGCAGAAGGCATGGTCGCCAAACTGCCGGTGCTCGGCGCGGAGACGACGACGGCCACGGCCATGACATTTGGCCTCAATCCGGCGTTCACGACTTGGAGCCCGTTCCACGGTGCCCTGTATTCCGTAGTCGAAGCAGCGGCTAAGATGGTCGCCCTCGGCGGCAACGCCGCGAAGATTCGCCTGACGTTCCAGGAATACTTTGAGAGCCTCGGCAAAGACCCGGCAAAATGGGGCAATCCGTTTGCCGCCCTCATCGGTGCTCTCTGGGCACAGCATGAACTCGGCATTCCGGCCATCGGCGGCAAGGACTCGATGTCCGGTACGTTTGAGCACATTCACGTCCCGCCGACGCTTGCAGCCTTTGCCGTCGACGTCATGAAGGCCGGCAATGCCGTTTCGCCGGAATTCAAGCAGGCAGGAAGCCATGTCTATGTCGTGCCGGCAGAGAAGGATGCACAGGACCTGCCGGTCTTCCCGAAACTGCGTGCAAACTTCGAGAAAATCCGCCAGCTCACGGCTGCCGGAAAAGTCCGCGCCGCACAGACCATCGGCGTAGGCGGCATCGCCGCAGCCATCACGAAGATGACGCTCGGCAACCGCATTGGCTTCAAATTTGCCAAAGACCTCATGGAAGAGCAGCTCTTCTGCGCCGACTACGGCTCCATTATCCTCGAGCTTGAGGATGATGTCGATGTCAAGACGGCTCTCGCCGATACGGGCGTTTACGAACTCGGCCGGACGACTGCAGAAGAAAAAATCACGATGGGCAGTCTGAAAGTCAGCCTTGACGAGGCCCTGAAGGCCTACACGACGCCGCTTGAGAAAATCTTCCCGACGCAGACGAAGAAGGTCAGCGGCACGGCCACGTATGTTCCGTACGAAAAGGGCAATGCCGTCACGTCTTCGACGCATATCGCGCGCCCGCACGTCATCATTCCGGTATTCCCGGGCACGAACTGCGAGTACGATTCGGCAAGAGCATGGGAGCGCGCCGGTGCGACGGCGGAGACCATCATCCTGCGCAACCTGACGCCGACGGCTGTCGAAGAGACGGTCGATGCCCTCGTCGATGGCATCAAGCGTTCGCAGATCATCATGCTGCCGGGCGGCTTCTCGGGCGGCGATGAGCCGGACGGCTCGGGTAAGTTCATTGCGGCGATGTTCCGCAATCCGCGCATCAAGGAAGAGGTCATGAACCTGCTGCAGAAGCGCGACGGCCTCATGCTCGGCATCTGCAACGGCTTCCAGGCTCTCATCAAGCTCGGCCTCGTACCGTACGGCGAAATCCGCGACCTCGCGGAGAATTCCCCGACGCTGACGCACAACACGCTCGGCCGTCATGCTTCGTGCATGGTCGACACGCGCGTCATTTCGAACCTCTCACCGTGGTTCAACAACGTCAAGGTCGGCGATGTCCATACGATTGCCATCTCCCATGGCGAAGGCCGCTTCGTGGCCGATGCCGAGACGGTCAAAAAGCTGCAGGCAAACGGCCAGATTGCGACGCAGTATGTCGATGCTGAAGGCAATCCGTCGCTTGACATTCCGTTCAACCCGAACGGCTCCGTCGATGCCATCGAAGGCATCACAAGTCCGGACGGCCGCGTGCTCGGCAAGATGGGCCATTCGGAGCGCATTGGCTGCTGTGTAGCCAAGAACGTACCGGGCAACAAGGACCAGCAGCTCTTTGAGGCCGGTGTCCGCTACTATAAATAAGTGGACGCTCAGCGCCTGACGTGCTAAAATAAAAGAAATGTTGACGAATGCGGTCAGTTGCTACTGGCCGCATTCTTATATTGGGGGGAATTGCCTTGGTTGGTATCGTAATTGTATCGCACAGCCAGAAATTGGCTGAAGGTGTAAAGGAACTTGCAGAGATGATGGCACATGACGTGCACATCGAAGCGGCTGGCGGCCTGGAGGAAGGGCTGCTCGGCACGAGCTTTGAGCGCGTCAAAGTCGCGATTGAAGATGTCTGCGGTGCAGACGGTGCGGTCGTGCTCATGGATATGGGCTCTGCCGTCATGACGGCAGAGCTTGCCGTCGAAGAATGCCGCGACGAAGCCGTGCGCCTCGTCGACTGCCCGATTGCCGAAGGGGCAGTCCTCGCGGCTGTAGCAGCGGCAAACGGCGCGGACCTCAGCGAGGTCGTCAGGCAGGCCGAATCGGCACGCCAGTTCGCCAAGATGGAAAATCCATCGGCATGATATTTCGGAGTTCTGCGTGAGCGGGTCACAAACAGCATTTGACAGAATTGATATAATGAACAGGTGTAAGATTATGACTGACGGATTTTTTTATGGTCAGGGGGATGAGTACCATCAATTTTCAGGATTTAACCAAAGAGGATAAACCGGTGCTGGACCGATATTTTGCCAGCGGCTATTACGAGAACTCACATTTCAATTTCACGAACTTCTTCATGTGGCGCGAGCCGTACCATGTCAAATGGGCGGAAGAAGACGGCGTGCTCTACATGACCTGCGAATGGGAAAACGAGCTCATGGCCATTCAGCCGTTCTGCGCTGAAGAAAAATGGCCCGAAGCCACTGCGAACATCATCGCGTATTTTGAGCAGCAGCAGCGCCCGCTGGTCTTTACGGGCATCGAGAAAGCCTATGCAGAGTTTTTGCAGCAGTACGAAGACGCTGACTTTGAAGTCGAAGACGACCGCGACAATTGGGACTATGTCTATGAGGCCGAAAAACTCATCAGTCTTTCGGGCCGTAAGCTGCATTCCAAGAAAAATCACCTGAACGCCTTCCGCAAGCTCCATCCCGAGGCGGAATATCTGCCGATTACCGAGGATATCATCACGGCCTGCAAGATCGAACTCAACAATTGGTACAAGCTGCGCATTCAGGATGAACCGGATGACCCGTTCATCGGCTGGGAGCGCAAGGCCATCCTTGAGATCTTCGACGACTATGATTTCTTCAAGCTCAAGGGCGGTGCCATCCGTCTCGATAACCGCATCATCGCCTTTACGTTCGGTGAGCCCCTTAATGCCGATACGGCCGTCATCCACGTCGAGAAGGCCGACCCGAATATCCGCGGGGCTTATCCGGCCATCAATCAGGGCTTTGTCGAACACGCCTGGAGCGATATGACGTACATCAACCGCGAAGAGGACATGGGCCATGAAGGCCTGCGCAAGGCCAAGGAGTCGTACAAGCCGGTCAAGATGATCGAGAAGTTTAACGCGCGCCGCCGCTAAGCCCTGTATCCCTCTTGCAACATGCGTTTGGATTCGCTACAATGAAGATGAAGATGTGTAAGATTCACAGGATGTGAATCGCGTGAATCAATAGGGGAGGTATTCTTATGGCAAAACGTTTTTTCCTTTGTGAGAAATGCGGCAACATCGTGGGCCTGATCAATGATGGCGGCGGCACGCTTTCCTGCTGCGGTCAGCCAATGAAGGAGCTCATCCCGAATACGACGGATGCAGCGGCGGAAAAGCACGTCCCGGTCATCACGCTCGATCGCGAGGGCGGCGAAGTCACGGTACAGGTCGGCACGGCAGCGCATCCGATGACGCCGGAGCATCTCATTGAATGGATTCACCTTGTGACGGAAAAAGGCGCACAGATTAAGCACCTCAAGGCCGGGGATGCGCCGGAGGCCATTTTCATGCTCGCTGGCGGCGACAAGCCGGTGGCAGCGCTGGCCTACTGCAACCTGCACGGCCTTTGGAAGGCAGAGTTCCACGAAGACTGAGCTCGGTGCCCAAACAAATAAAACAGTATGGCAAAGTAAAAAGGAAGGACTCTTTTGGGAATCCTTCCTTTTTGTGTACTTTTGTGCAGCTGTTTTTATCAGCGGGCACCGCAGGTGCCGGTGACCGACTGGCAGTCATCGTCGCGGTTTGTAAGGCCGAGTTCTTTGAGCATCTGCATGTCTTCCTTGATGGTCGTGCCGGATGTCGTCAGCATATTGCCCGTGATGGAGGCGGAAGCACCGGCGCGCAGGGCCGTGGCACCGTTTTCCGGCAGCAGCTTGCGCCCTGCGGCGAGGCGGATGTTGGCGGTCGGGTTGATGTAGCGGAAGAAGGCAATCGTGCGCAGGATGTCTTCGGCCGGCAGCTGTGCGCGCCCTTCCATGCCCGTGCCTTTGATGGGCATCAGGGCGTTGATGGGGATGGACTCGATGCCGAGTTCGGCGAGGGAAATCGCCATATCGAGGCGGTCCTCCCACGTTTCGCCCATGCCGATGATGCCGCCCGAGCAGACGCAGAAGCCTTCTTCCTGTGCCATTTTGATCGTGCGGATGCGGTCGTCATACGTGTGTGTCGTGCAGATCTGCGGGAAGAAGCGGCGGCTCGTCTCGATGTTGTGATGGTAGCTCGTGACGCCGGCCTCGTGCAGGCGGCGCAGCTGGCTGCGCGACAAGAGGCCGTGTGAGGCGCAGAGGCCGATGTGCAGTGTGTCGCGCATGGCCTCATATGTCTCGATGGCCTTGTCAAAGTCGCGGCCCGTGAGGGCACGCCCCGAGGTCACGATGGCAAAGCGGTTGGCACCGGCCTTTTCGTTGGCGCGCGCGTGCATAATGATGGTCTCTTTGGGAAGAAAGGAATATTCTTCGATGCCCGTCTTATGGCAGGCTGCCTGCGCGCAGTATTTGCAGTTTTCGCCGCAGCGGCCGCTGCGCCCGTTGATGATGGTGCAGAAGTCGACGTGCCTGCCGCAGAAATGGTCCTGCAGCAGACGCGCGCCTTCCTGCAGCTCCGCAAGCGGCGCGGAGAGAAAGATTGAGAGGTCGTCGCCGCGCTTAATACGGTAACCGGCGATTATTTTTTTTGCCAGAGCAAGGCATTTTGATTCGGACATAATATTCCCTCGATTCGTTGCTGATATGGTTGCATGGATGCTGTAAAAATATTTATAGTCAACATTATAGAAGCATATAGGTTAACCGTCAACTTTTCCTTGAAATACAATTTACGAAACGATGCCGATTATTGACAAAAATAATGGGTGTTGTAAAATGAAATTATATTGTGAAATACTATCTCTATTTATAAGAAAGAAACAGGTGAAGTAATTCTTTGCAACAGGCATTGGAAAGACAGATTGTCTTTGAAGACCATAAAGAAGCATATGCATTGCTTGGGGACCGCGATGAATTTCTGCAGGTGCTCCGCGAGAATTTTGACTGCCAGTTCATCAGCCGCGGCGAGCAGCTTGAGATTCTCGGAGAAGCCGCAGAGGTCAAAATGGCGGCGACGCTCGTCGAGGAGCTTCAGTATCTTTACCGGCAGGGCACGGCCATCACGATGCACGAAGTGCGCTACGGCATCGGGCTCGTGCGCGGCGGCAAGGGCGAGGCTCTGCACACGCTGTTTGGCGATACGATTCTCGTGACGTCGCGCGGCCGTCATGTGCGCCCGAAGACCCTCGGGCAGCGGCTTTATCTTGATACCATCCGCCATAATTCCATCACGTTTGGCATCGGCCCTGCCGGTACGGGCAAGACGTACCTCGCCGTGGTCATGGCTGTTGCAGCCCTGCGCAATAAAGAGGTGCGGCGCATCATCCTGACGCGTCCTGCCGTTGAGGCGGGCGAGCGGCTCGGCTTTCTGCCCGGCGACCTGCAGGACAAGGTCGACCCGTATCTGCGCCCTCTCTACGATGCCCTGCAGGATATCCTCGGGCAGGACAGCTACCAGAAGCTCATGGCCAAGGGCATCATCGAGATTGCTCCGCTTGCTTATATGCGCGGCCGCACGCTCGAGGATGCCTTTGTCATCCTCGATGAGGCTCAGAATACGACGGACAAGCAGATGAAGATGTTTTTGACGCGCCTTGGCTTTGGCTCGCGCATGGTCGTCACGGGCGACCTTGGGCAGGTTGACCTGCCGCGCGGCGTGTCTTCGGGTCTGCGCGAGGCCAGTCAGATTCTGCGCGGCGTCAAGGGCATCGGCATCGTGCGCATGGCACCCATCGATGTCATCCGCCACGACGTCGTCACGCGCATCGTCGAGGCCTATGGAGCCTGGGAAGAGAAAAAGAAAAAAGAAAAAGAGCAGAAGGAAAAAGAACGGGAGGTGCGCGCGAAGTGAATGTCATCATCAGCAATTATCCGGAAGACCTCGAGGTGCCGGAGGAATATGTCAAAAATGTGACGGCAGCCGCCGAAAAAGTCGGGGAGCTCTACGGCGTGGACAACGGCGAAGTCAGTATCACACTGACGAACAACGAGTATATCCACAAACTCAACCGCGAGTACCGCGGCATCGACCGTCCGACCGATGTCCTGTCCTTTGCCCTCAATGAGAGCGAGGAACCGGAGGTCACGGGCGGCGCGGACATCAACGTCCTCGGCGACCTCGTCATCTCCGTTGAGCGCGCTGAGGAACAGGCCAGGGACTACGGCCACAGCGTCAAACGCGAGATGGCCTTTCTGACGGTGCACGGCATGCTGCATCTTTTAGGCTATGACCATATGGAAGAGGCCGAACGCCTTGAAATGGAGGCCGAGCAGCGTTTTGTCATGGAAAAACTCGGCATTCCGCGCGAATAAGAAAAGACTGGCAGGAAAGCTGCCATCGTCATAACATAATATATAGAAGAAAGAGAAGTGAATCCTATGGAACAGAACCAGCAGAACACAAAGCATAAATCGGGCTTTATCGCCGTCATCGGCCGTCCGAACGTCGGCAAGTCGACTCTCATCAACACCCTGATTGGCCAGAAAATTGCCATCATGAGCGATAAGCCGCAGACGACGCAGAACCGCATTCTCTGCATCCTCACCGAGCCTGACGCACAGATTATCTTCCTCGACACGCCGGGCATCCACAAGCCGAAGCACAAGCTCGGGGAATACATGGTCAAGGCAGCCGAAGGCACGCTCAAGGAAGTCGATGCCATCCTGTTTGTCGTCGATGCGACGGAAAAAATGGGTCCGGGCGAATACTACATCCTTGAACGCCTGCAGGCCACGCGCAAGCCGGTCATCCTCGTCGTCAACAAGATTGACCTCATCGAGAAAGAAAAGGCCCTGCCGATCATCTCGCGCTATGCCGACAAGTACCAGTTTGCCGGCGTCGTGCCGATTTCGGCGAAGGCAGAGACGAATCTCGATTCTCTGCTGACGGAAGTTAAGAAGTATCTGCCTGAGGGGCCGCAGTATTATCCGGAAGACATGGTCACGGACCAGCCGGAACGCCTGATTGTCGCCGAACTCATCCGCGAGAAAGTCCTGCAGCTCACGCGCGACGAGGTGCCGCATGCCGTAGCCGTCGAAACGGATGAGATGACGACGCGCCCGAACGGCGATGTTTACATCCGCGCGACGATTTATGTCGAACGCGATTCGCAGAAGGGCATCATCATCGGTGCGAAAGGCGCGATGCTCAAGGAAATCGGTGCGATGGCGCGCAAGGATATTGAGGCGCTCTTAGGCTCACGCGTGTTCCTCGACCTCTGGGTCAAAGTCAAGAAGGATTGGCGCAACCGCGAGGGTGTACTGCATAATTTCGGCTTCGGAGTGGAATCGTAATGTCAGAAGAACACAAGAGCCGGCTCTCGAAGCGGATTTCCCGCCGTTTTGTCAACGGCCTGATTTTGCTCGTGCCCATTGTCATCACGCTGCTCGTCTGCAGCGAGGTGCTGCATTTTACGGAAGGCGTGCTCGGCAAGCATCTGCCATTCTATTTTCCGGGACTTGGCATCATCACGGTCGTTCTGGGCATCTACCTCGTCGGCTGGATTTCGTCGTACTGGATTATGCGGCGCCTGATTCACTACGGCGAGGCCCTGCTCGGCAAGATTCCGGTCATCAAGTTCATCTACAACAGCGTCAAGCATCTTTCGACGGCTGTCTTTGAATCAAACAATATGTTTGACCACGTCGTGCTGATTCCGTTTCACCAGTCGAAGGCCCTCGGCTTCATCATGGCCGATGTGCCGCAGGTGCTCAAGGAAAAACTCGGCGATGATTACGTCTGCGTCTTTGTGCCCTGGAGCCTCAACATGACCTCGGGCACGAACCTCTTCGTGCGCAAGTCCGACGTCATCTATCTCGACATCAGCAGCGAGTCGGCCCTGCAGTACATGCTGACGGCAGGCGCAGTCATGCCGCAGAAACTCGCTCATGGGGGAACGGAACAGTCCTCTTCCAACATCTCAGCAGAAGCGGCTGCCGAGCTCGCGAAAAAGAAGAAGGCGTAAGCATGGCCATCTACCAGACTGAAGCAGTCGTGCTCGGCGCGAAAAACTGGGGCGACGCGGATAAGATGATGACATTTTTCACCAAAGAGCGCGGCCTCGTAAAAGCCGCGGCCTTTGGCTGCCGCAGACCGAGAAGCCCTTTGGCCGGAGGCATGCAGATGTTTTCGCATCTCGATTTGCAATTATCGGAAGGGCGGCGCGTCGATACGGTGCGCCAGTGCCTTTTGCGCCATCATTACAAGAAGCTCAGTGAGGACCTCACAGCCATGGCCTATGGCAGTTTTGTCGCGGAATTTTTGCGTGAGTTCCTGCCCGAAGGGCAGCCGGAGCCGAAGATGTTTGAGCTCCTGCTGCAGATTCTCGAAGCCTTTGAGCGGCGCAATCCGCGCGTGACCGCGCTGGCCGCTGTCTATCAGCTCATGGAGTTCACGGGCCTGCAGCTTCGTTACGAGCACTGCGTGCACTGCGGCAAAAAAATAGAAGGCGATGCTTTCTTTGCCATCAGCGAGGGCGGCGTGCTCTGCGAAAACTGCCGGACAGCGTCGGCAAAGCCTTTTCCTGCGGAACTGCGCCATTTTATCATCGGCCTGCGCGATTTTGACTGGCAGCAGGGGACCATGCGTCTTTCCTCGACTTTGCTCATGACTGCTGAACAGCTGCTTTTGCAGTACCTGCAGGAGCTCCTCGGACGTCCGCTGAAATCGCTGGCCTTTATCCAGCAGCTCAGCATGACTTGAATATTTTCGTAATAAAAAAGACATCCCTGAGGATGTCTTTTTTGCTGTCTGTATGAAATTAGATGAAGGGGAAAAAGGAAATCAGCCGAGCGTTTTGCCCTTGAGCGCGGTTTCCATAAACGTCTGCTGTGCGCCGACCGGCGTCTGCCCCTTGCGGCACGAAGCGCGGACGTAGGAGCCGTCGGCACGCATGAGATAGGCCTTCGTGTTGTCCTTGAGGTAGGTCTGCAGGATGGCGTGCAGGCGGTTCTTGTGGTCCTGTTCGCGGATCGGGATCATGAGCTCCACGCGGTTGTTGAGGTTGCGCGGCATCCAGTCGGCCGAGGAGATGAAGACATCTTCGCGGCCGCCGTTGTAGCAGTAGAGGATGCGGCTGTGCTCGAGAAAGCGGCCGACGATGCTGCGGACATGGATGTTTTCGCTGACACCCGGCACGCCCGGACGCAGGACGCAGATGCCGCGGACGATGAGGTCAATCTTGACGCCGGCAGCCGAGGCCTCGTAGAGTTTGGCGATGATGAAGCGGTCGAGCAGGGAATTCATCTTGGCGGCGATGTAGGCCGGCTCGCCGCGTTTTGCATGCTCGATTTCCTGGTCAATCTCGGCCATGATGGTCTCGCGCAGATTCAGCGGTGCGACAATGAGCTTGTTCCAGGTCGGCGGGTCGCTGAAGCCCGAGAGGAAGTTGAAGAAGCGCGAGCCGTCGACGCCGATTTCGTTGTCGGCGGTCATCAGGCCGATATCCGTGTAAATCTTGGCCGTCGAGCCGTTGTAGTTGCCCGTGGCCAGATGGCAGTAGCGGCGGATGCCGTCTTCCTCGCGGCGCACGACCATCGTGATTTTGGAATGCGTCTTGAGGCCGAGGATGCCGTAAATGACGTGGCAGCCGGCTTCTTCAAGGCGGCGGGCCATGATGATGTTGTTTTCTTCATCGAAGCGGGCCTTGACTTCCATGAGGACCGTGACCTGCTTGCCGTTGCGCGCGGCATCGGCAAGGGCCGAGATGATCGGCGATTTGCTCGATACGCGGTAAAGCGTCTGCTTGATGGCAAGGACCGCTTCATCGTCCGCAGCCGTGCGGATGAAATTTTCGACTGTGGCGAACGTTTCATACGGATGATGGACGAGTACATCTTTTTCGCGGATGGCGGCCCAGATATCTTTGGTATGGCGCGCGGAGAGCTCGATGGACGGCTGCGGTACGAATGGTTCGTAGCGAAGGTCGTCATAGCCCTTGATATTTGCGAAAGAGGAGAAGAACGAAGCGCCGAGCGGGCCGTCAATCGTGTAGATATCCTCTTCCTTGAGTTCGAGTTCCTTTTCCAGGATTTTGCGCGTCTCTTTGGAGCTCGTCTTGGCGAGCTCGAGGCGGACGGCCGCGCCCTTGCGGCGCTTTTCGAGGGATTTTTCGACTTCGAGCAGCAGGTCGTCGACGTCTTCGCGGATATCGAGGTCGGCATCGCGCGTGACGCGGAACGGCGTCGTTTCGAGGATGTCGTAGCCCGTGAAGAAACGGTTGGCAAAATAGCTCAGGATGTCTTCAAGATAGAGGTAGTGCTGGACGTCCGGCACCTTGATGAGGCGGCCGAGTACGGAGACCGGCACCGGCAGGATGGCGAGGCGGACCTCTTTATCCTCGGGGCGTTTGAGATGAACGGCGAGGTTCAGGCTCTTGCTCGTCAGGAACGGGAACGGATGCGACGGGTCGATGGCCATCGGCGTGACGACCGGGAAAATCTCGCGCTCGAAGAATTCCGTCAGCCAGAGCTCCTGCTTCGTGTCGAGGTCCGCAGGATGGATGAAGCGGATGCCGTGCATCTCAAGCTCGGCGAGCGTCGCCTTGAGGCAGCGGTCGATGTCATGCATCTGCTCGTGCGCAATCTTGCTGACGGCGTCCATCTGGCCCTGAGGGGTCAGGCCGCTGATGTCGTGATGCTTGACGCCGCTTTCGATGAGATGCTTGAGGCCGGCGACGCGGATCATGAAGAACTCGTCGAGGTTGGAGCAGGTGATGGCGATGAAGCGCAGGCGCTCCAAAAGCGGATTGTCCTCGCTCGTGGATTCGCGCAGCACGCGCTGGTTGAAGCTCAGCCACGTGCATTCGCGGTTCAGATAATATTGACGGTCATTGAAATTCAAATCCATATTTATTTCCTCCTTAAGACAGGCTCGATGCCAAAGATTTCGCGGAAGAGCGTCGAGGCCTGCTTGAAGGTCCAGCGAATCAGCGAAATATCGTATTCCGAGGTGTAGTTGACGTAGAGTTTTTCTTTTACGAGGCGGACAGAAAGTCCCTGGATGCGGCCGCTGTGGCCCTGGTCGAGTGCATCGGCGAGGCGCAGGATGGCACAGCATTTATCCGCAACGATTTTCTGCGTCTGCGTCAGGCGCTGGTAATGTGCGTCTTTCTTGCCGGGGTTGTCGCGGTGATAATAGTAGCTGATGCAGGCGATGACCTCTTTTTCGGCATCCGTAATGCCAAAGATGTCCGTGCCCATGATGATCTGCCACGAATGCAGCGGATAGTTGCGCAGATTGACGAATTTGCCCGTTTCGTGCAGCAGGCAGCTCATGCGCAGCAGCAGGCGGTGGCGCGGCGTGAGCCCGTGGACGCGGCGCAGTCCGTCAAAGAGCTTCGTCGCGTACTCATCGATGCGGCTGATGTGCGGCAGGTTGCAGTTGTAGCGCATAGCGATGCTGCGCGCGAGATCGAGGAGCAAATCGTCCTGCTCAGTGATGGCCTTAGGGCTGATTTCTCGCGCGCCGCACCAGGCTGCATAGCCGTAGAGAAACGTCGTATCCATGACGAGAATCGTGTCGATGTTGAGCGTGCGCACGACTTCTTCATAAAGAAGCAGTGTCGGCAGCAGGAGCTGTGCCCTGCGTTCGCTGAGATGAAAGGCCTGCATGAGCTTATGCGTGGTTAAAGGCATTAAGGATTCGGCAATCTGCAGGAATTTGCGCGGGTCGATGACGGCCGGATACGATGTATTCGCGCCTTCCGTGAGATGCGAGACGAGGATGCGCGCTTCAAAGCCCGTGAGTACGAGTGTGTGGATGTCCGCATGCTCGATGCGCGGCCAGAGGGACGAGAGCGAAGCGTGCAGATAGTCGCGCACGGCCGACGGGAACATGACATCGACGCGCTCTTCCTCGGTGAAGTGCTCAAGGACGCTGAGGCGGCCGCCCGTGACATTCGTCTGAAACAGCAGCGTGCCGTCCTGCCAGCCCGTGAAGCCGAGACCGCCTGACGTGACATCTAAGAGCAGCGTCGGTTTCTTGCCGACCATTTCGTTCTTTTTGAGGAAATGATGCAGGGCGAAGAATTTGTAATACACTTCTTCCGTCATGTCGGCAACGTGAAAGCGGAATCCCGTGCGCATGGCGAGCAGGTCGAGAATGCCAAGGCGATTTTCCGCTTCACGGATCACGGTCGTCGCAATCGGATAGACCGTGTCAACCTGATAATCGAGCAGCAGCTGACGGAAGCCCTGCAGGATACGGCTGAGCTCGTGGATGGAGGCAAAGGAGAGCCGGTGTGTGCGGAAAACTTCCTCGCCGAGCGGCAGTTCTTTATTGGCCGATTCAATCACTTTGATGTCCGTCGGGGAACGATAATCCACGATGGCCATGCTCGTGTGGATGGAGCCGATGTGAACGATGCCGAAAATCGACTTTTTCTTCATAAATAACATCCTTTCTGGAGTACTGGTCGGTGCTCCATAGCGAAGGGCCGATATACCCATAATTTATATTGTAAGCAGTTGCTGCGCTTTCCGCGTTACTTTTACGTAAATTTTTTGTTAAGGTAAGGAAACGCAGACAGGCATTCTTATACTCGGTACAGCATGAAAAACATATTCGTCATGGCCTGTATTTCATCGATAAGAATGTAAGTTTAATTATACCTCATTATGGAGAAATTTTGAATTATCTTGAAGCATACCGTCTGAATTGTTATACTAAAATTATCCGAATTATAAATTTCATAAAATATACAGATGCATTCAAGCAAGACAAGGGGGATTCCGTTCATGGAGAGAGTGGCAATCATCGATATGGGGTCGAACTCGATTCGCTTTATTGTCATGCAGGTGGCAGACAACAAGGCCTATCATCTCGAATATCAGCAGAAAGAGGCCATAAGGCTCGGGCGCGGCATGTCGGAAACAGGAAAACTCAATCCGGAGGGCGTGGAGCGGGCAATGGCCTGCCTGCATGTCTACAAGCACATGATGGAGGTCATGCAGGTGACAAAATGCATCGCCGTGGCGACGGCAGCTGCGCGCAATGCTTCAGACGGCGCGGAGTTCATTGAGCGCATCAAGCGCGAGACGGGCATTGAGATTGAGGTCATCTCGGGGGAACGCGAGGCGTATCTCGGCTATCTCGGTGTCGTCAACACGATTGACGAACGAAATTATCTGCAGTTCGACCTCGGCGGCGCGTCCATCGAAGTCTCGCTCGTACGCGACCGCAAAATTGTCGAGTCCGTCTCCGTGCCGATTGGTGCCGTGACCGTGACGGATGCGTTCAATCTCGGGGATAAGGTCACGGGCGCGGCCATTGAGCGCTGCATTGAGTTCGTGCGCACAAAGTACGAAGAGATGATTCCGTGGGCGGCGGACACGAATCTGCCGGTCATCGGCGTCGGCGGCACGGTCCGCAACTTTGCCAAGATGGACCAGGCGCGCACAAACTATCAGCTTTCGCGCATCCACAACTACATCATCCCGCGCAAGCGCTTTGAAGAGATGCACGCGGACATCATCAAGTCAAATCTTTCGGCCCGCCGCCGCATGAAGGGGCTCTCTTCGGAGCGTGCGGACCTCATCGTCGCGGGCAGCATCATCGTCAATACGCTCATGGAGTTTGCGGGCGGACAGAACATCATCGTTTCCGGCTGCGGCCTGCGCGACGGCGTGTTCTTCGAGTATTACGGTGAAAAATACGGTCAGGGCCCAATCGTGCAGGATGTCCTGCGCGAGAGCGTACACAACTATCTCCTGAGTGCCGACCGCCGCATGGAGCACCTCGAGCGCGTGAAGAATCTTGCGCTGAGCCTCTTCGACCAGCTCAAAAAATCACATGAAGCGACGCGGCGCGACCGCAGCCTTTTAGAGGTCGCGGCCTGGCTGCACGATTCGGGCAAGGTCGTCAATTATTACGACCATGCACGCCATTCGGCCTTTATCATCGCGCATGCGCCGCTTTACGGCATGCGCCAGCTCGAACAGCTCAAGGCTGCGTTCATTGCGGGCTTCCATCACGGCATCAGCAATAAAATCATGCGCGCCTACCGCTACGCGATGATGCTGACGCCGGCTGACTGGAAAAAAGTCAGACGCCTTGCGCTGCTGCTGGCCCTTGCCGAGGCTGCCGATGTGACGTATGAAGGCGTCGTGCGCAAGATTGACGTCGCCGACGATGAAGAGGCCGTCGTGCTCTCGCTGCGCGGCAAGAAGGGCGAGGACCACAGCGCGGCAGAGTTTGAGATGAAGTCGTACTGCAAGCAGTTCAAGAAGGAATACGGCAAGCCGCTCATTATCATGTGGCAGAAGGGCTGAGTTCCTTTTTCCTGATTGCCTGACGCAGCCTGCGGAATGCGCCGAAGCGGTTGACAAGTCTTAAGCCTTTTGCTAAACTCGTAGGTAGCAATGATGAAGAAGAGTAATCTCCTATCCAGCGAGACAGCGATGGTGTGAGGCTGTCCATGATTTTTTAAGCATGAAAAACATGAAATGAGACGAAAGGCACTTCGGAGCATAATCCCATAACTTGAGGCGGGCTTTCCGGCATCTTTTCAGCATGCGGGAAGGTCAATCAGGGTGGAACCGCGGTACTTGATAAAAAACAAGTCTCGTCCCTGTAACGTTACGTTGCAGGAACGAGATTTTTATTTGTTTCTGTGACAGATATAGAGGAAAAGGAGTTGTTCCCATGAAATTTCAGGAAATCATCCTGGCCCTGCAGAAATTCTGGTCGGAACAGGGCTGCATCTTGGCAGAGCCATATGATGTCGAGAAGGGCGCCGGCACGATGAATCCGTCGACTTTTCTGCGCGTGCTCGGCCCGGAGCCGTGGCATGTCGCTTACGTCGAGCCTTCGCGTCGTCCGGCCGACGGCCGCTATGGCGATAATCCGAACCGCCTGTACCAGCATCATCAGTTCCAGGTCATCATGAAACCGTCGCCTGACAACATTCAGGAGCTGTATCTCGAGAGCCTTGAGCGCCTCGGCATTGACCCGAAGCAGCACGATATCCGCTTTGTCGAGGATAACTGGGAGTCGCCGACGCTCGGTGCCTGGGGCCTTGGCTGGGAAGTCTGGCTCGACGGCATGGAAATCACGCAGTTCACGTATTTCCAGCAGGTAGGCAGCCAGGACGTACGTCCCGTCGCTTCGGAAATCACGTACGGCCTCGAGCGTCTCGCCATGTACATCCAGGGTGTCGAGAATGTTTACGACATCCAGTGGACGGATGATTATACGTACGGTGATGTCTTCCATCAGAATGAGTACGAGCAGTCGGTCTATGCCTTCGACCTTTCGGACGAAGCACTGCTTTTCGACCTCTTCGACAAATACGAGAAAGAGGCCGTGCGCATCATCGAGAAGGGCTACGTTCATCCGGCATACGACTACGTGCTCAAATGCTCGCATACGTTCAATCTGCTCGATGCCCGCGGTGCCATCTCGGTTTCGCAGCGCGCAGCCTTCATCGGCCGCGTGAGAAAACTCGCGCGTCTCTGCGCCGAGTGTTATCTGAAACAGCGTGAAGAGCTCGGGTATCCGATGCTGCACAGAGGGGAGAAGTGAGCCATGGCCAAAGATCTGTTATTTGAAATCGGCACGGAAGAAGTTCCTGCCCATGTCATGCCGGGCACACTGGCCCAGCTCAAAGAACATGCCGAACAGGCATTTAAGGAAAACCGCATTGCCTTTGATTCCATCCGCACGCTTGGCACGCCGCGCCGCACGGCCCTGCTCGTAAAAGGCCTTGCCGAAAAGCAGGAAGATGTCACGAGCGAGAATCGCGGTCCGTCCGTCAAGATTGCCTTTGACGCCGACGGCAAGCCGACGAAGGCAGCACAGGGCTTTGCCCGCGGCCAGCACGTGGCTCCTGAGGACCTTGTCGTCAAGGACGGTTATGTCTATGCAGAAGTACACGAAGAGGGACAGCCGACGGCCAGACTTCTCGAAACGCTGCTGCCGGACCTCGTCTGCGGCCTTTCGTTCCCGAACAATATGCGCTGGGGCAGCCTCGACTTCAAGTTCATCCGCCCGATCCGCTGGTTCGTCGCCCTTTACGACAAGGACGTCATCCCGTTTGAGCTTGCCAACGTCAAGTCGGGACGCACGTCGCGCGGCCACCGCTTCCTCTCGCAGGGCGATTTTGAGATCGCTTCTGCCGATGACTACGAGAAAGCCTGTGAAGAGAACTTCATCATCGTCGATCAGGACAAGCGCAAGGCCATGATCCGCGAGCAGATTGAAGCAGTCGCGAAGGAAAACGGCGGTCAGGCCGAAATCACGGAAGACCTGCTCGAGGAAGTTCTTTACCTCGTCGAGTATCCGACGGCGCTCTGCGGCAAATTCGAGGAGAAATACCTCGCCCTGCCGCCGGAAGCTGTCATCACGCCGATGCGCGACCATCAGCGCTATTTCCCGGTCAAGACGGCCGAAGGCAAGCTCCTGCCTCTCTTCATCACGGTCCGCAACGGCGGCAAAGAGTACCTCGAGACGGTCCAGCATGGCAATGAGCGCGTGCTGCGTGCCCGCCTCGCTGACGCGCAGTTCTTCTTCGACGAAGACCGCAAGAAGAGTCTTGAAGAACATCGCGAGAAACTCAAGACCGTTGTCTTCCAGCAGGGCCTCGGCACGATGTATGAGAAGACGGAACGCCTCGAAAAACTCGCGGACTTCATCGCGGATGCCATCGGCGCCGACGAGAAGGCACATAAACATGCAAAGCGCGCTGCCATCCTCTCGAAGGCAGACCTCGTCACGGGCATGGTCACGGAGTTCACGGAACTGCAGGGCATCATGGGCCGCGAATACGCAAAACTCGACGGCGAGTGCGAGAAAGTCGCCATTGCCATCGACGAGCATTACAAGCCGCGTTTTGCCGGCGACAGTCAGCCGCAGACGACGGCCGGCCGCATCGTGAGCCTCGCCGATAAGATTGATACGATTGTCGGCACGTTCAGCCTCGGCAAGATTCCGACGGGCTCGCAGGACCCGTTTGCCCTGCGCCGTCAGGCACTCGGCCTCGTCAACATGATCATTGAAGCCCAGTATCATCTGAGCCTTGCTGCCATCGTCGCCAAGTCCATGGACCTCTATGGCATCACGGACGAAAAGGCCCGCGCCAAGATGCAGCAGGATGTGGCCGACTTCATGCGCCTGCGCCTCAAGAACGTGCTCGAGGATATCCGCTATGATGTCGTCGACGCCGTTCTTGCGGATGTCGATGATATTTATGCCGTAGCTCTGCGTGCCAAAGCTGTTGCCGACTTTGTGGCCTCTGCCAAGGCGGAAGCTGGCATTCAGGCCTTTGTCCGCGTGGCAAATCTCGCGAAGAAAGCCGAAGCGGCTGAAGTAAGTCCCGCCCTGTTCCAGAACGACGCAGAGAAAAATCTCTTCGCCGCTTATGAAAAAGCGGCCGCTGCCGTGGACGGCGATATCAAGAAAGAAGCTTATGCTGAGGCCATCGCGGCTCTTGCCGAGCTCGAGCAGCCCATCAATGCGTTCTTCGATGATGTCATGGTCATGGATAAGGACGAGAAGATCAAGAACAACCGTCTCGCACTCCTGAAGTCCATTGATACCCTCGTGAACCGCATTGCCGATTTCACGAAGATTGTCCTGGCCTGAAGGCTGAGCTGACTGAAAGATTCATAAAGAAGGACCCGGCGTCCAAAGACTCATTCGAATCATTTGGATGCCGGGCCCTTCTTTTTGTTCCCTTATTATTATATGGAATTAATATGGAAAATATTTTTCGCAAGCTGCGGTCAGGAAGCCTTGTTTTTGTTGAAATCGTATTCGAGATGGGCGGCAGCTTTTTCGCCGCTGCTGTCGATGAGCAGCACGTGGCCGTCGAAGACCGCAATCTTATTCTGCCAGTTGTATTCGATGGAGTCGCTGTCAATGGCCAGACCGGGGCGCTTGAGTTTGCAGCGGTCGCCGAAAAAATAAGCGAGACCGTCTGCCGGACGGGCGTAAATGGCCTCACTGCAGAACGTCGTTTCTCCTTCGGTAAACTTGGCATGGCCCTGTGTCCAGATGGCGCTGAGGTCGCCCGTGAGCTGGGCTTCATCGGCAGCAATTGTGCGGTCGCCGAGGCTGATGCGCACATTGCCATGGCAGATATAGCGGCCCATCTGTTCATCGTAGCGGACAGAATTGGCTGAAATGACAGGCTGCACGCTTTGGGCAAACGATGTGATGGGCCGTACTTCTGTGACGGGCTGCGTATTTTCAGCAGAAGCCGCTGCACAGGAAATGGCCGTGAGCAGGCAGGTGCATAAGAGTACTTTTCCTTTATTTTTCCAGAGTGTAAGCAAAGGATCACCTCATATCAAGTCAGATGCCTTTATTTTACTCCTGTTATGCATATTTTGCAAAAAATAAAGAAATGAGATGCTGTCAGCAGGAAATTGAACATCAAGCGCGTAATATATAATTATATGACAAAAGAAGAACTTTGTCACTGTTTATCCGCAGGAAAATGCGGCGGGCAGATGGTCAAAGGAACAGGGAACAAGGGGGAAGGAGGAATCGTGTGAACATACGGGAACGGACAGAAGCTTTTGAAGAACAGTATCTGGCGCCGCAGGCAGCGAAGAGCCGCCTGGCAGGACGCAAGCAGCCGGTCACCGAGTGCAGACTGCGCACGAAATTCCAGCGCGACCGCGACCGCATCCTGCATTCGAAGTCATTCAGGCGTCTCAAGCATAAGACTCAGGTTTACATCATGGCGGGCGATCATTACCGCACGCGCATGACGCACAGCCTTGAGGTCGCGCAGATTTCGCGGACGATTGCGCGGGGGCTCCGCCTCAACGAGGACCTCGTCGAAGCCATTGCCCTCGGCCACGATGTCGGGCATACTCCGTTTGGCCATGCCGGCGAAGCCGTGATGAACGAACTCACGGGGCATTTTGCCCATAATGAGCAGAGCCTGCGCGTTGTGGAATTTCTGGAAAAGGGCGGCAGGGGCCTCAACCTGACGTTTGAGGTCAAGGATGGCATCGTCAATCACACGGGGCCGCATCTTCCCAAAACACTGGAAGGATGCATCGTGCGCACGGCTGACCGCATTGCCTATCTGACCCATGATTATGATGACAGCCTGCGGGCGGGACTCCTGCATCACGGGGACCTTCCGGATATTGTCTACAAATGCTTTGGCGAGGATACCTCGCATATGATTACGAGCATGGTGGCCGATATGATTGAGAGTTCGGCGGATTTGCAGGATATCCGGCAGTCGGACGAAGTAAAAGAGGTCATGGACATTTTCCGTAAGTTTATGTTCGAGCATATCTATTTGTCGGACGCCCTCGCGCATGAAAGGCGTCAGGCCGGTTTCATGCTGCGGCAGCTCTATGCGTATTTCCTGGAGCACCCGACGGAACTGCCGGAGGAATTCTGTCAGCGGGAAAAACGCTGGGGCCGCAGGCAGATCGTGACGGACTACGTTGCAGGCCTCACGGACAGCTATGCGGTACAGCTGTTCTCGGAGATTTTCATTCCGCCCGTGGGCCGTGTCATACGCTACAGCCGCTGATGGGCAGGCCAATGATAAATTTTGCACATGAGAAAAAGGAGATTTCGTTTTTTTGCGGAATATATATCTGAAAAGAAGGCCCAAGAGAAATCTCTGCTGGCAAAACAGCAGAAAGTTTGTGCAGTGCAGGAAGGTTTTTCGCAAATGACAGCGAATATACAAAAGTGCCCCTTTATGCAGCAGCATGAATGGGGGGAAGGATGACAGACTTTGGAACGAATGCGAAATGAGGCGATGGACAATTTCGTCGAAAGGGTCAGTGAGGCCACGGATATCCTGCGCGTCGTGCAGGGGTATGTGCCCCTGAAGCGCAGGGGAAACCGCTACTGGGGCTGCTGTCCGTTCCATCAGGAAAAGACGGCGTCTTTTTCTGTCGTTCCGGATAAGGGTTTCTTTTATTGCTTTGGCTGTCATGCCGGCGGCAACGCGTTTAAGTTTATTTCACTTATCGAAAACATCTCGTATTTTGACGCAATCAAGCTGCAGGCAGAAAAACTGGGGATACCGCTGCCGGAACGCCGTCAGAGTCCTCAGGAGATTGCCAGGGAGCGTGAGATCAAGGACCTCCGGAAGGTCAATGAACTCGCGCGTGACTTTTTCCACAACTGTCTGACCATGACGCGCATGGGCGAAACGGGCAAAGCCTATTTTGCCGGGCGCGGCATCCGGGAAGAAACCATCGAGGAATTCCAGCTCGGCTATGCACCGCCTGCCTGGGATAAGTTGTCCACTGCTTTTCTGAAGCGTGGAATTAAGCAGGAGTTTTTACTGGCAAGCGGCCTTGCGGCTGAGCGCAGGCAGGGGGGCGGCCTCTACGACCGCTTCCGCGGACGCGTCATCATTCCCATCGCCGATGAACGCGGCAGGGTAGTAGGGTTTGGCGGGCGCGTGCTCGATGACTCGACACCCAAATATCTCAATACACCGGAAACCATCTTATTTAATAAGAGGAAAATCCTCTTCGGCCTCGACCGTTCGCACCGCGCCATCCAGCAGGAGGGACGGGCCATTGTGGTCGAGGGGTACATGGATGCCATTTCGGTATTCGATGCCGGTGTACATAATGTCGTGGCTTCGCTTGGCACTTCGTTTACACCCGAGCATGCCAAGAAACTTCTGCATTATGCACCGGAAATCTGCTTCTGTTATGACAGCGATGAGGCCGGCCAGAAAGCAACGATTCGCGCACTCTCCATTGTGCGTGATACAGGGGCCGTTGTCCGCGTCATTGTCGTACCGGATGGCAAGGATCCAGATGAATTTATCCGGAAGCACGGAGCGGATGCTTTCCGTGAACTCGTCAGCAAGGCACTGCCGCTGGTGGAATACCGGCTGCGCTATGTCCTGTCGCATACGAATTACGACACACTCGACGGCAAGGTCAAGGCCCTGCACGAGATGGTTCCCGTGCTTGCGGGCATCCGCAGTCAGACTGTGCTTTTGGAATATGAGAAAAAACTAGCGCAGACGCTGATGCTCGATGAAGGCCTTGTGCGCTCGGAGCTCCGTCATTATCATGAAGAGCCTGAGCCTGTCAGCACGGGGCAGCGCCAGAACATGCGCAGGGCCGTCGCAAAGCCTGATACGGCTCTGCGCAAAGCCGGCCGCACCGTCATTCGCATGGCCTGGCAGGATCCTGCCGTACTCGCTCATCTTCAGACAATCGTCCCGCTTGACGGCATAAGGGACCCTGTGCAGCATGAGATCCTGGCCTTTCTGCAGAAAGCAGCAGAGGAAGGCCGGCCGGTCGATGATGCCAGTGCGTCGTCCCTGAGTGATGAGGCCGCGGCGGAGCTTTCCCGCGCGCTCGTTGAGGATCTTGGCGGCCGTGATGAGACAGAGGCTTACGATGATTCGCTGCGCGTGCTGCGCAGGGCGTACCTGAATGTGCTGTACGAAGAACACAGCCGCAGGGCAAATGAATATGCGCAGAAGGGCCAGGATAAGGCCTGTCTGCAGGAATTGAATGAGGTAAATAGAATCAAACATGAAATGGATGAATGGTAAATCACTAGAGAAAAGATGGATGAAACATGTGGAAAGGGGGCAGTCGAATGGCTGAAAAAAAGACAGCAAAAACTGCCGGCAAGGCGGGCAGTTCCAGTTCTGAAATTGTGGAGAATCTTCTGGCCAAAGGCAAAAAGAATGGTGGCACTCTGACCTATGGGGAACTCATCGATGCCCTGCAGAAGCAGGACCTTTCTCCGGACGAGATTGATACCATGTACGATACGTTCAGCAAACGCGGCATCGAGATCGTCGATGATTCACAGGATAATTCGAATGACGATGATGTAGATATCGACAAGTCGGATGAGGAAGTCGAGATTGACCTCTCCGTGCCGGAGGGCGTCAGCATCGATGATCCGGTGCGCATGTACCTCAAGGAGATTGGCCGTGTGCCTCTGCTGACGGCAGAAGAAGAGGTTGCTCTCGCCAAGCGCATGGAAGCCGGCGATGAAGAAGCACAGAAACGTCTGGCCGAGGCAAATCTGCGCCTCGTTGTCAGCATTGCCAAGCGCTATGTCGGCCGCGGCATGCTGTTCCTCGACCTGATTCAGGAAGGCAATCTCGGCCTCATCAAGGCAGTGGAAAAATTCGATTACAACAAGGGCTATAAGTTCAGCACGTATGCGACCTGGTGGATTCGTCAGGCCATCACGCGTGCCATCGCGGACCAGGCCCGCACGATTCGCATTCCGGTGCATATGGTCGAGACCATCAACAAGCTCATCCGCGTTTCCCGTCAGCTCCTGCAGCAGCTCGGCCGCGAACCGACCCCGGAGGAGATTGCCAAGGAAATGGAAATTTCCGTTGAGCGCGTGCGTGAAATCATGAAGATTGCGCAGGAGCCTGTTTCCCTCGAGACGCCAATCGGCGAAGAGGAAGACTCGCATCTCGGCGACTTCATCGAGGACCAGGATGCACCGGCACCGGCTGATGCGGCATCCTTCATGCTGCTGAAGGAGCAGCTCGAGGAAGTTCTCGATACGCTGACGCCGCGCGAGGAAAAAGTCCTGCGCCTGCGCTTCGGCCTCGATGACGGCCGTGCCCGCACGCTTGAGGAAGTCGGCCAGAACTTCGGCGTTACGCGCGAGCGCATCCGCCAGATTGAAGCGAAGGCTCTGCGCAAGCTGCGCCATCCGAGCCGCAGCCGCAAGCTCAAAGATTTCTTGGATTGATTTTATGAGATGAAAGGTCCGGTTGGCGGGCCTTTTCTTTTTGAGCACAATTTTTTCTTTTTTTGTAAAAAAGACTTGCCAAAATGATTTTTTTCGTGTATCATAATATCTGTTGTTGATATTCCTCGATAGCTCAGCCGGTAGAGCACCTGACTGTTAATCAGGCTGTCGCAGGTTCGAATCCTGCTCGAGGAGCCAAATGAAATATCAGGGTGTAACGCTTGTTACACCCTTTTTCTTATGTTAAGATAAAGGCAAAGTCAGAATTTTTCTTTTTGCTGCCGTTTTGCGCTTTCATGTTTTCATGCTTTGTGTTTTAAAGGAGGGATTTTCATGAAGCTTGGTGACAGGCTGCAGGCGCTGGCCGATTTTGTGCCGGCGGGGAGCCGTGTGGCCGATATCGGCACGGATCATGGGTATCTCGCTGTAGAACTTGTACAGTCTGGCAAGGCGAAATTTGTCGTTGCCAGTGATAAAAATGCCGGGCCTTATGAGGCCGCGGTCCGCACCGTGCGGGAAAACGGACTGACGGATGACGTCATCTCCGTGCGCCTCGGCGACGGTCTGCAGAGTCTTGCCCCCGGTGAAGTCGATACGGTCTGCATTGCCGGCATGGGCGGCACGCTTATGATGGAAATACTGGCCGCTTCGCCCAAAATCGTGGCAGGGCTTAAGACGCTGATCCTGCAGCCGCAGGGAGGCGCTGCCGAGCTTCGCCAGTGGCTTTATAAAAATCACTGGTATATTGCTGATGAGACGCTGGCACTCGACGACGGCCGCATTTATGAGATCATTATGGCTAAACGCGGCCGCCGCAAGATGCCGTCGCCGCTGCTCTTAGAGATCGGCCCGATGCTCTGGCAGAAAAAGCCGCCTCTTTTGCGCCATCACATTGAGTCGCTTTTGTTTCAGCAGCGGCGCGCCGCTGCCGGCATGGAAAAGAGCGAGAAAGCGCGGAAATCCAAGAAGTATCAGGCGGCCGTTCGTCATATCAAGGAATTGGAGGAGCATTTGTCATGGTGAAATGTCAAGTTGTCATGGATGCGCTCGAGCGCATCGCACCGCGTCATTTAGCAGAGGACTGGGATAACCCGGGACTGCTCGTCGGCAGCCCGCAAAGGGAGGTCAGCCGCATCCTCACGGCCCTCGATGTCAGCGACAGCGTGGTCCGTCAGGCTATCCGCGAAGGAGCCGAGATGATCG
Source organism: Mitsuokella apri (assembly GCF_051886055.1). Taxonomy (NCBI): domain Bacteria; kingdom Bacillati; phylum Bacillota; class Negativicutes; order Selenomonadales; family Selenomonadaceae; genus Mitsuokella; species Mitsuokella apri. The sequence goes on from NZ_JBJEXT010000028.1 coordinate 77,287, forward strand.
TCGCGCACCATCCGCTGATCTTCCGTCCAATCAAGAAAATCCGCACGGATGAGCCGCTCGGCCATCGCCTGCAGCTCCTGCTGCAGCACGATATCGCCGTGGCAGCAGCGCATACGAATCTCGATATCGCGCGCGGCGGCGTCAATGATGTGCTCGCCGAAGCCATCGGCCTCGGCAAACTCTCGAGTTTTGTCATCACGGCACAGGCTGAGGACGGCCAGACAGAGAGCCTCGGCCGTATCGGCACACTTCCGCAGCCGATGACCATCCGTGAATTTGCCGAGCAGGTGCGCCATGCCCTGCCAACCGAGCACGTGCGCTTTGTCGATGCCGGTGACCGTCCCGTGCGCAAAGTTGCTCTCTGCAGCGGCGCCGGTGCAGAATTCATCGCAAAAGCCGCGGCCATGGGCGCCGATGCCTACGTGACGGGCGATGTGCGCTATCACGATGCCCAGCACGCCGCCGAGCTCGGCATGCACGTCATCGATGCCGGCCATTTCGGCACGGAATTCCCTGTTGTCGAGGTCCTCGCCGAGCGCCTGCGCGAAGAGCTGCAGGATCAAGGCCATGTCGAAGTCATCGCCGACCGCAAGTCAAAGGACTTTTTCTCGCTGGCCTGATTTGGGTCAGAGAAAGAGAGCGTCTCTATGAATCAGAATATCTGGCGCAAGCATGCCCTGCGTTATTTCCAGATTACACTGGGCTGCCTGCTCGTCTGTCTTGGCTTCAACCTCTTTTTGATACCGGCGCATCTCCTGACGGGCGGCATCAGCGGCGTTGCGCTCATCATTTACTACCTGACGGACCTGCCCGTCGGCATGCAGAACCTCGTTTACAATCTGCCGATTCTCTATCTTGCCTATCATGTTTTTGGCAAGCTCTATGCCGCGGACACGATTTTTGGCACAGTGGCCCTTTCCGTCATCCTCGATGCGACGCATTTTCTCGTCGGCTGGAGCATCTGTCAGGACCCCATGCTCAATTCGATTTTTGGCGGCGTGCTCGCCGGCGTCGGCTTCGGCATGGTCTTTCGCGCGAACGCCAACACGGGCGGTCTCGATGTCATCGCGGCCGTCACGAAGAAATATTATTCCGTCGATGTCGGTACGGTCGTTTTCATCCTGAACTTCCTGATTATCATGGGCTCGGTGGCCCTCTTTGGCATCGAGGTCGCACTGTTCAGCATCGTTTCGATTTATGTCACGGCGGAGCTCACGAACCGCGTGGCAGCCGGCCTCAACCGCGAGAAATCTATCTTCATCGTCTCGCCGCAGGCCAGGGCCATCTGCAGCGACATTATGGAGAATGTCCACCGCGGCGCGACATTTATCGACGGGCGCGGCGGTTTTGCCGAGGAGCCGAAGAATATTCTGTTCGTCGTCGTGAGCCTCACGCAGGTCAGCCGCGTCAAGACCATCGTCAATCATCACGACCCGCAGGCCTTCATGATTGTCTCGGATACGTCGGAAGTCTCGGGCAAGGGCTTTACGCTTGACTGCGAGAGCTACGAGGATGCCCGCCGCAAGTGGCAGCAGACGCACGAAAAGCAGCTGGCCTTTGAAAGCAGCCATGCACCGAAAGAGAAATAGTTGACGATATGGATTTTCGCGGCTATAATAAGTCATATGTAAATGCGTAAATCCGATGAAGGCAGAGCAGTAGGCAAAAGGAGCCCCAAGAGAGCCAGCGGCAGGTGAGAGCTGGCGGCAGAATTTGCTGAACTCACTGCTGAGGAGCTGCTGGGGAGGCCTTAAAGCCAAAACAGCTGACGTCAGCCGCGTTAAGGCTCCGAGAGGATGCTCAGGCATCAAGCAGGGTGGTACCGCGAATCATCGTCCCTGGCTGTCAGAAATGACGGCCGGGGACTTTTTATTTAGGAGGAAACAGCATGGAAAGATATTCGCCGCAGGACATCGAGGCAAAATGGCAGAAAAAATGGGAAGAGGGCAAGGTCTATAAGACAGAAGCAGACCCGAACCGCCCGAAGTATTATGCACTCGAGATGTTCCCGTATCCATCGGGCAATCTGCACATGGGTCATGTGCGCAACTACGCCATCGGCGACGTCATGGCGCGCTACAAGACGATGGAAGGCTTCAATGTGCTGCATCCGATGGGCTTTGACTCCTTCGGCATGCCGGCCGAGAACGCGGCCATCAAGCACGGCGTAAAACCGGCCGACTGGACGTACAGCAACATCGAGAACATGGAAAAGCAGCAGAAGAAGCTCGGCCTTTCCTACGACTGGGACCGCGAAGTCAAGACGTGCGACCCTTCCTATTATAAATGGACGCAGTGGCTCTTTGAGCTCTTCTACAAGCGCGGCCTCGCCTACAAGAAAAAAGCATCGGTCAACTGGTGCGATACGTGCGGCACGGTTCTCGCGAACGAGCAGGTCATCGACGGCAAGTGCTGGCGCTGCGACCATGAGGTCCACAAGAAAGACCTGTCGCAGTGGTTCCTCAAGATTACGGATTATGCCGATGTGCTCCTGAAGGACCTCGACAAGCTCAAGGGCTGGCCGGAGCGCGTCAAGACGATGCAGGACAACTGGATTGGCCGCAGCGAAGGCCTTGAGTTCAACCTCGAGGCACCGGAACTCGGCGAGAAAATCGCGGCTTACACGACGCGTCCGGATACGGTCTACGGCATCACGTTCCTCGCTCTCGCTGCCGAGCATCCGCTCGTCGACAAAATCTGCGAGAACAACCCGAAGGCTGAGGAAATCAAGTCTTTCGTCAAGCGCACGCGAAACCAGAGCGAGATTGAGCGCACGTCGAGCGAGTCCGAAAAAGAGGGTATCTTCACGGGTGCATACTGCATCAACCCGTTCAACGGCAATAAAGTCCAGATCTGGGTCACGAACTACGTTCTTGCCGACTACGGCACGGGCGCGGTCATCGGCGTTCCGTCCGAGGATTCGCGTGACTGGATGTTTGCGACGAAGTACAACATCCCGAAAATCATCACGCTGCAGCCGCGCGACCATGAGCTCAAGCTCGAAGAAATGACGGAAGCGTATACGGACAAGGACGGCGTGCTCGTCAACTCCGCGGAATTCACGGGCATGGACATCAAGGAAGCCATGAAGGGCATCATGGACAAGGCCGAAAAAGAGGGCTTTGGCAAGCGCCGCGTCAACTTCCGCCTGCGCGACTGGCTGATTTCGCGTCAGCGCTATTGGGGTGCACCGATTCCGGTCATCAACTGCCCGCACTGCGGCGAGGTGCTCGTACCGGAAAAAGACCTGCCGGTCATGCTGCCGGAAGATGTCTCGTTTGAGCAGGGCTCGCTTTCGCCGCTGGCGTCGAGCGAGAGCTTCGTGCACTGCAAGTGCCCGAAATGCGGCGCCGACGCGACGCGCGAGACGGATACGATGGATACGTTCATCTGCTCCTCGTGGTATTACCTGCGCTATACGGACCCGCACAACGACAAGGAGCCGTTCGCGAAGGATAAAGTCAACTACTGGGCTCCTGTCGACCAGTACATCGGCGGCATCGAACATGCCATCCTGCATCTCTTGTACTCGCGCTTCTTCACGAAGGTTCTGCATGATGCCGGCCTCGTCGACTTCGATGAGCCGTTCACGAACCTTCTGACGCAGGGCATGGTCCTCAAAGACGGCTCGAAGATGTCGAAGTCGAAGGGCAATGTCGTCTCGCCGGAAGAAATCATCGCGAAGTACGGCGCCGATACGGCCCGCCTCTTTATCCTGTTCGCCGCACCTGTCGACCGCGACCTCGAGTGGAGCGACCAGGGCGTTGAAGGCTCGTACCGCTTCCTGAACCGCGTATGGCGCATCCTCGGCCATTTCGAAGAGGACATCAAGAACGGTGCGGATGATTACGATGTCACGAAGCTCACAAAGGAAGAGAAAGACCTGCGCCGCATCCTGCACGTGACGATCCGCAAAGTCACGGAAGATGTGCGCGACCGCTTCATGTTCAACACGGCCGTTTCGTCCATCATGGAGCTCGTCAATGCTTTCTATGGCTTCCAGGATAAAGAAATCAACGCAGGCCTTGCGCGTGAAGTCGCCAAGAACCTCATCAAGCTGCTCGCCCCGTTCGCCCCGCATATCACGGAAGAACTCTGGAGCCGCCTGTTTGCAGGTCAGGGCAGCGTTCATCAGCAGAAGTGGCCGACGTATGACGAAGCCGCGACGAAGCTCGATGAGATCGAGATCGTCCTGCAGATCAACGGCAAAGTCCGCGACAAAATCACGATTCCTGCGGACACGGACCGCGACGGCATGAAGGCCATCGCCATGGACCTGCCGCGCACGAAGGAACTCACGGCCGGCAAACAGATTGTCAAAGTCATCTGCGTGCCGAAGAAGCTCGTCAATATCGTCGTCAAAGGCTGAGTTGATTAAGCTGTAATATCGAAATCCGCCATCTGAAAGAGGGAAGGGAACTCTCTCTATCAGATGGTGGATTTTTTTTGTCCGGACGTATATAATGGAGTTACGTTTGACAATGGATAATATTTTTTGATTACGGGAGGGACCGCGATGGCGATGGTGCCAAAACTCAATACAATGCATTTTGATAAGGAGACGCCTTTTCAGGTAGTGGCGCCGTTTGAGCCGATGGGCGACCAGCCGCAGGCGATCGAAGAACTGGCACAAGGCGTAAAAAACGGGCAGCAGGCACAGGTGCTTTTAGGTGCGACGGGCACGGGCAAGACGTATACGATTGCGAAGGTCATCGAGAAGGTCCAGAAGCCGACGCTCGTCATCGCGCATAATAAGACTCTCGCTGCGCAGCTCGCGAGCGAGTTCAAGGCGTTTTTCCCGCATAATTACGTCGGCTACTTCGTCAGCTATTACGATTTTTATCAGCCTGAGGCCTATATCGCCTCGACGGATACGTACATCGAGAAGGATGCTTCGATTAACGATGAAATCGATGAACTGCGCCACAGCGCGACGTGCTCGCTTTTCGAACGGCGCGATGTCATCATCGTCGCGTCGGTCTCGTGCATCTACGGACTCGGTTCGCCGGAAAGCTACCATGAAATGGTGCTTTCCCTGCACAAGGGACAGGAAGTGGACCGCGATGCGATTCTCCGCAAGCTCGTCTCCATCCGCTATGAGCGCAACGATGTGGCCTTCGAGCGCGGCCAGTTCCGCGTGCGCGGCGATGTCATCGAGGTCTTTCCGGCCGGCTACAACAACCGCGCTGTGCGCATCGAACTCTTCGGCGACGAGGTCGACCGCATCGTCGAGTTCGATGTCGTGACGGGTGAGGTTTACGGCGAGCGCACGCATTCGATGATTTTCCCGGCTTCGCATTACGTCACGGAGGACGAGGACCTCAAGATTGCGATGAAGGATATCGAAGCGGAGATGGAGGAGCAGGTCAAAAAATTCAAGGCCGAAGGCAAGCTCCTCGAGGCCCAGCGTATTGAGCAGCGCACGCGCTACGACCTCGAGATGATGCAGGAAATGGGCTACTGCTCCGGCATCGAGAACTATTCGCGCCATCTGACGCACCGCAAGGCCGGCGACGCGCCGTATACGCTGCTCGATTATTTCCCAGAGGATTTTTTGATTGTCATGGATGAGAGCCATGTGACGCTGCCGCAGCTTCACGCGATGTACGCGGGCGACCGCAGCCGCAAGGTCTCGCTCGTCGAGAATGGCTTCCGCCTGCCATCGGCCTTTGACAACCGCCCTTTGACATTTGAAGAATTCGCCGCGCGCATCAATCAGATTATCTACGTTTCAGCGACGCCGGGCAAATACGAGCTCGAACATGCGCAGCAGGTCGCACAGCAGATTATCAGACCGACGGGCCTTCTCGACCCGGAAATCGAGGTCCGGCCGCTTGAAGGGCAGATTGACGACCTGCTCGCCGAAATCAAGCTGCGCATCGAACGCCATGAGCGCGTGCTCGTCACGACGCTGACGAAGAAGATGGCCGAAAATCTCACGGACTACTTCACAGAAGTCGGCGTCAAGGTCCGCTATCTCCATTCGGATATCGCGACGATTGAGCGCGCGGAAATCATCCACGACCTGCGCGCCGGTGAATTTGACGTGCTCGTCGGCATCAACCTGCTGCGCGAAGGCCTCGATATGCCGGAAGTCTCGCTCATTGCCATTCTCGATGCCGATAAAGAAGGATTTTTGCGCAGCGATACTTCGCTGATTCAGATCATCGGCCGCGCGGCGCGCAACGCGAACGGCCACGTCATCATGTACGCGGACCGCATCACGGATTCGATGAAGCGCGCAATCGACGAGACGGCACGCCGCCGCGAGATACAGGACGCCTATAACAAGGCCCATGGCATCGTGCCGAAGACCATCGTCAAGCCCATCAAGCCGCTCATCGAGACGACACTGGTCGCGGAGACGAATGGCAAGTATGAAGTCAAGAAGGGCAAGAAGAAGCTCACGAAGAAAGATAAGGAAAAACTCATCAAGACGCTGACGCGCGAAATGCAGCAGGCGTCGCGGGCCCTCGAATTTGAGCGGGCGGCCGAGCTTCGCGATATGATTCTCGAGCTCGACGGCAGCCTGCCCGGTGCGAAAAAGTGACAAATACCTTGGGATAGGCGTGAGAAGACGATATAAGAAGACTATATAATAGGAAGGAAGATTTTTTTGACCTTGAGTCCAAAACAGAAATTATTTTTGACCGTGTTCCTCGGCATCATGACGGCGATGGCGCCGCTCTCGACCGATATGTACCTGCCGGCTCTGCCGGAGTTTGTCGAGGCCTTTGGCATTTCGGCGTCACTCGCGCAGCTGACTCTGACCATGACGATGCTCGGCATGGCCTTTGGCCAGATTTTCATGGGGCCGCTTTCCGACCGGTTCGGCCGCAGAAAGCCATTGCTTATCGGCATGGCCGTGTTTACGGCGGCAAGCCTTGGGGCATATCTGTCAGAGAATATTTCTTCCTTTCTCGTGTTCCGCTTCCTGCAGGGCTTCAGCGGTGCAAGCGGCATCGTCATCGCGCGGGCGATTGCGCGCGATGTGGCAGAGGGGCCGGAACTCACGCGCTTTTTCGCCATCCTGATGCTCGTCAACGGCCTCGCGCCAATCTTAGCGCCGGTCATCGGCGGTCAGGTCCTGCGCTTTACGAGCTGGCGCGGTATTTTTGCCCTGCTCGTGCTCATTGGCGTGGCGCAGTTCGTTTCGACGCTGATTTACCGCGAGACACTGAAACCTGCCGAGCGCATTAAAAGCGTCGGGCAGTCCTTTGCCAAATTCCCGCAGCTCGTGCGCGACCGTTATTTTATTGGCCACTGCCTGCTGCAGCTGTTCTTTTTTGGTTCGTTCTTTTCCTATATTGGCGGCAGCTCCTTTGTATTTCAGAATGTCTACCATGTTTCGGCGCAGATGTACAGCCTGATTTTTGGCGGCATCGGCGTCGGCCTCTTTTTGGCGGGCACGGTGCCGGCCCGTTTTGCCGGCCGCGTGCCCGATGAGAAGCTCTTGGAGTACTCCCTGTTTCTGCCGCTTGTTGGTTCCGCGCTGCTGCTCGCTGGTTTCGCTTTCGGCGCGCCCATCTGGTACACGCTGCCCGTGCTCTTCGTCACGATTGTGCCGCTTTCCGTCATGGGCACGGCGAGTTTCTCGCTCGCGCTCTCGCGGCAGGGGAAAAATGCCGGCTCGGCCAGTGCTCTCTTGGGCTTCAGTCAGATGATTCTCGGCGGTGCGATGATGCCGCTCGTCGGCATTGCCGGTGACAGCAATCCGCTGCCCATGGGCATTTTGATGCTCAGCGGCTATCTGTTGAGCATTCTCGTTTACTACACGATGATTCATCAAAAAGCTTGAGTATATATTATAGAAGGTTTTAGTATGGAAAAATACATTAAGATTCGGGGCGCCAGAGCCCACAACCTAAAAAATATCAATGTCGATATCCCGCGCGACAAGCTCGTCGTCATCACGGGCCTTTCGGGCTCGGGCAAGTCGTCCTTGGCCTTTGATACGATTTATGCCGAAGGACAGCGCCGCTATGTCGAGTCACTGTCGTCGTATGCACGTCAGTTCCTCGGGCAGATGGACAAGCCCGATGTCGACCAGATTGACGGCCTTTCGCCAGCCATCTCCATCGACCAGAAGACGACGAGCCACAATCCGCGTTCGACGGTTGGCACGGTCACGGAGATTTACGATTATCTGCGCCTGCTCTTTGCGCGCGCCGGCCATCCGCACTGCCCAAAATGCGGCAAACCCATCACGCAGCAGACCGTCGACCAGATGATGGATCAAATCAAGGAACTACCGGAACGCACGAAACTGCTGATTATGGCGCAGGTCGTGCGCGGCAAGAAGGGCGAGCATAAGAAGATTCTCGCGCACATTCGTCATGAAGGTTATGTACGCGTGCGCATCGACGGCGAGGTCATGGACGTCGGCGAGGACATCCAGCTCGAAAAAAATAAAAAACACACGATTGAAGTCGTCATCGACCGTCTCGTCGTGCGCGAGGGCATGGAGACGCGCCTTGCAGATTCCTTGGAGACGGCCCTGAAGCTCGGCGACGGCGTTGCCTATGTCCAGATTGTCGGGGGCGAGCTTTTGATGTTCAGTGAGAATTTCGCCTGTGTGGACTGCGGCATCAGCCTGCCGGAAATCACGCCGCGCATGTTTTCGTTCAATAATCCGTACGGTGCCTGCCCCGTCTGCACGGGCCTCGGCAGCCATATGGAGTTCGACGAGGAGCTCGTGCTGCCGGACCCCGCGCTTTCCGTCGGCGAAGGCGTCTTTGCGCCGCTGTCGAAGAACCTCCATTCGTACGCGATGTGCGTGATGAAGGCCATACTCGAAAACCGCGGCTATACACTTGAGACGCCGTGGCGGGAGCTCGACAAAAAGACGCAGCAGGTGCTCCTGCACGGCTCGGGCGAGGAGCGTTTCAAATTCCGCTATACGAATATGTTCGGCGAGGACAAGGAATACTTCGTGCCGTTTGAGGGCGTGCTGCCGCTGCTCGCGCGCCGCTATCAGGAGACGGACAGCGACGAGATGCGCGAGTCGTACGAAAACTACATGACGGAAATCCCGTGCAAGGCCTGCCACGGCGCAAGGCTCAAGCCCGAGACGCTTGCGGTCACGGTGGGCGGCAAAAATATCGACGAGGTCACGCGCATGACGATTCGTCAGGCCGATGCATTTTTTGAGCAGCTGACGCTGACGCCGCGCGAGGCAAAAATTGCCGCGCAGATCTTAAAGGAAATCCACGCAAGGCTGAATTTCCTCCTAAATGTCGGACTCGACTACCTGACGCTCGCGCGTTCGGCAGGGACGCTCTCGGGCGGCGAGGCCCAGCGCATCCGCCTCGCGACGCAGATCGGTTCGGGGCTGCAGGGGGTGCTCTACGTCCTCGATGAGCCGAGCATCGGCCTGCATCAGCGCGACAACAATCGCCTGCTCGCGACCTTGAAGCATCTGCGCGACCTCGGCAATACGCTGATTGTCGTCGAGCACGATGAAGATACAATGTACGCGGCTGACCACATCATCGACATCGGGCCGGGGGCCGGCGCGCACGGCGGACAGGTCGTCGCCGAGGGCACGGCCGAAGAAATTAAAGAGAATCCCAATTCCATCACGGGTGCGTATCTCTCGCGCCGCAAATTCATCCCGGTGCCTTCTAAGCGCCGTCCGGGCAATGGCAAATTCCTCGAGGTCGTCGGGGCGGCCGAAAATAATCTCAAGAACATCAACGTGCGTTTCCCGCTCGGCACCTTAACGCTCGTCACGGGCGTCTCGGGCTCGGGCAAGTCGACGCTCATTAATGAGATTCTCTACAAGGGCATCGCTTCGCGTCTTTACCACGCGAAGGGCAAGCCGGGCAAACACAAGAAAATTAAAGGTCTTGAGAACATCGACAAGATCATCGACATCGACCAGCAGCCGATTGGCCGCACGCCGCGCTCCAACCCGGCGACGTACACGGGCGTTTTTGATGCCATCCGCGAGCTCTTCAGCCAGACGAGCGAAGCGCGCATGCGCGGTTATAAGGCAGGCCGCTTCAGCTTCAACGTCAAGGGCGGACGCTGCGAGGCGTGCAAGGGCGACGGCATTTTAAAAATCGAGATGCACTTCCTGCCCGATGTCTATGTGCCGTGTGAAGTCTGCAAGGGCGCGCGCTACAACCGCGAGACGCTCGAAGTCCGCTATAAGGGAAAAAATATCTCGGAAGTCCTCGACATGACCATTGATGAGGCCGTGGAGTTCTTTGCCAATGTGCCGCGCATTGCGCGCAAGCTCAAAATTATTCAGGATGTCGGCCTCGGCTACATCAAGCTCGGCCAGCCGGCGACGACGCTTTCGGGCGGCGAGGCTCAGCGCGTCAAGCTCGCGACGGAACTTTCGCGCCGCTCGACGGGCAAGACGCTCTACATCCTCGACGAGCCGACGACGGGCCTGCACACTGCGGATATCCACAAACTGCTCGACATTCTGCAGCGCCTTGTCGATGGCGGCGATACGGTCGTCGTCATCGAGCACAATCTCGACGTCATCAAGACGGCCGATTACATCATCGACCTCGGCCCCGAAGGCGGCGACAAGGGCGGCACGATTGTCGCGGCAGGCAGGCCGGAAGATATCGTCAAGGTGCCGGCCTCGTATACGGGCAAATTCCTGAAACCTCTGCTCGAAGAAAAAAATGGCTGACGCAAAATGCACTCTTGCCATCTTTGCGGATACTCTCTATAATGAAGGCAGATTCATACCATTTCGTTTCAGGAGATGTTTATTTCGATAGGAGGGAAAATCATGGACGCATTAAAAGCAATCCTCACGGCCTTTGCCGGTGTCGGCGTCGCCCTCGGCGGCACGTTCTTTGTCATCGTCGCAGCTGCCGTGATCCTCGGCCTGTTCCTCACGGGAATTTTTGCGATGGTCGGACTTTCCATCACGATGCTCGCCGTTGCCATCGAAGTCGGCCTCGCCTACATCGTGGGCTGTGTCATTCACTACATCGCCCTGCGCGTGCTCGGCTGGCTCTACGATACAACCCATGCAAACTGGCTCGCGGATTACTATCACCGCAACACCGCAGCCGTAGTCGTCGCCGTAGCCGGTGTGCTCTGGATTTGGTTTGGCTGAGGCATTGGCTTTGCTAAGACATGATAAATCAATTAAAATAGTTGACGAAAAAAATAGACGAGCGTAAGATATTTTCATAATGTCGTACGCAAATCGTGAGTCAAAGGGGACTTGCCATAAGCGCAGCTTCAGCCTGCTGCGCGGAGCGTTGGCAAGTCCCCTTTGACGTCTTTTCTGCTGGATGTATGTTATGCGCCCCTCTTTTGGAGCACGGGGCGTTTTTCTTTTAGTTTTATCGTGAGGGAGAGGAATTCATGGAGATTTCGTTATTTCAGCTTGTCGTCATCTGTGCGACGATTGCCGTGGTCTTGGGCTTTGGCATCCGCGCGGCAGGTTCGGTCCATTCGACCAAGGGCTTCAGCGTCGGCGGGCGCTCGGCCGGTGTGCCGCTCGTCGCGGGCGGCATTGCGGGCACGTGCGTGGGCGGCGGCGCCACCGTCGGTACGGCACAGCTCGCAGCGACGGCGGGGCTCTCGGCCTGGTGGTTCACGATTGGTTCGGGCGTCGGCCTCATCATCATGGGACTTTTTTATGCGCGGCCCCTGCGCAAAACGGCCTTGGAGACGATTCCGCAGTTTCTCGCGCAGAACTTCGGCCTGACCTGCGGCGTGTTCTCGAGCATCGTTTCGTCCATCGGCATTCTCTTCAGCGCCGTCGCGAGCTGTCTGCCGGCCATTTACATCGTTTCGGCGATTTTTGGCATTTCGTTCTTTCCGTCGACGATTCTCTTGATTCTTGCGGTCGCGGCCTATGCGTTTTTCGGCGGCATGAAGAGTGCCGGTGTCGGCGGCATCCTCAAGATGATTGTCATCTGGGTGACAATGGCCATCGCCGGAGCCATGGCCGCGCATTCGCTTTTCGCGGATGCTGCTGTGGCAGCGGCTATTCCGGACGGCACGTTCAATCTGCTGCACGGCGATACGGGCCATATCCTCGCAAATTTCCTGTCCGTCGTCATCGGCATGCTCTGCACGCAGTCGTACATTCAGGCGATTTTTTCGGCTTCGAACCCGCGCACGGCCTCGGTCGCCGCCTTTTTTGCCGCGCTCATCAGCCTGCCGGTCGGACTGCCGTGTGCCCTCGTCGGCATCTACATGCATGCAGCTCATCCGGAAGTCACGCCAATTCTCTCGCTGCCGGTATATCTTTTGACGGAGCAGCCGTCGCTCCTCGGCGGCATTGCGATGGGCGGCATCATGCTGTCCCTGATTGGCTCGATTGCCGGCCTCTCGCTCGGCATCGGCACGATGCTTTCGCGCGATATCTTCCACCGCGCCCGCGTGACGCTGCGCGCCCGCAAGATTCATAAGCTCGCCGATGACCCCGAGCAGCAGGAAATCGACATCACGGAAATCCCGACGGTCAATCATCCATACCATTTCTCCGAACTCGCCGTCACGCGTGCCATCGTGCTCGCAGTAATTGCCCTCGCGGCCTTCATCGCCTTTGCCAACGAAGGTTCGCAGGTCCTGTTCTGGAACTACCTTTCCATGGCCCTGCGCAGCGGCGGTATTTTCCTGCCGCTGAGTTTTGCCATCTTTGCGCCGCATACCGTGACAAATATCGGTGCGACGCTCTCGATGGCACTTTCGACAGCCGCTGCTCTCGCCGTTGTTTTCCTCGGCGCCGCCGGCAATCCATTGTTCTTCGGCCTTGCGGTCAGCGCTCTTCTGATTGTGCCGAGCTATCTGCGCCATCGGCAGAATTCGGCACAGACCTCTGCCAAATAAATCTTCATAAAATCAACAAAATCAATAGAAGCGACAAGTCATGAAAAGACACGCTGCAGTAAAGCCCTGCAGCGTGTCTTTTGCTGTTTTAGTCCATTAGGGGGGGACATTTTTCCTGAGATGGACAGATTTGCACAAACAAAATGTTTTAACTGTGCTATAATGATATTAGCTAATACGGATAAGAAAAATAAAACGGAGTATCTCTTTCCCAATAGAAGCGAAGGCAATAGGAGGGAAGTTTTTGGTGATGAGAGGGATAGTCTGGTTTGTTTTGTCTTTGCAAAACCGGGTAAGATAGGATGAGTAAGATGGAAAACAGCTGGACACCTGATGTTTACAATGATATTCCAGTGGCATATGTCGTTTATAAGGTACTTTTTGCGGAGGATGGTAAGACCGTCAAGAACACACAGTATGTTTATGCCAACCGGCTTTACTGCGAGATGGCAGGGAAAAGTCAGGCAGAGCTCGTTGGCAGTTTGTTCCTGTCCTCTTACGATAAGGCGGACCCGCGCTGGCTGACGTACTGCGAACAGGCCATAAGGACAGGGCGGCCGGTTCACGACAGCATTTATTCGCAGGAAATCCAGCATTGGCTGGACTTTACGGTCATGCCGCTCGCGAAACCTGGCTATGTGGCGTATACCTTTATGAATATCGATGCTGACCGTGCCTATAAGATGAACATGGAGCGACGGGATGCCTCGCAGAAGGCTATCTTGAATATTTCGAAAATACTAAATAATGATGAGGATTATGAGATTTCGATGAATCACGCGCTGCAGGAACTCAGCCGCGTCATTCATCCTGACCGTCTCTATATTCTCGAAACAGACGGCAAAACGGTCTCGAATACGTTTGAATGGTGTGCGGAGGGCATCACGCCGGAAATTGACACCCTGCAGGACCTTGACTATGAGGAATACATCGGCGGCTGGGAGAAATTTCTCAAGGACTCGCCGAATGTGCTCATTGAGGATATCGAGATGCTCAAGAAGGACGACCCCGTTGATTATTACAATCTGAAGCGGCAGGGCATCAAAAGAATCCTTGATGTGCCGTTTTATCACGATGGCCAGCTCATCGGCTACCTCGGGGCGGATAATTACGAAGTGAGCGACCTCATCAATACCGCGGATATCTTGGAAACGGTCTCGTACTTTATCGCCTCCAAGATCACGAATCACAGTCTCATGACCGAGCTCGAGCGGCTGAGCCGCTACGATTCCCTGACCGGCCTGCATAACCGCAATGCCCTGACCGAAAAAATGGATGCCATGCAGCAGTGCACTTATAGTGTCGGTGTGGTGTATGCCGACCTCAACGGGCTCAAGGAAATCAACGACAACTTTGGCCATGGAGCCGGCGACAGGGCCCTGCAGCGGGCCGCAGCCATTTTGACGGAGTGCTATGGCGTGGAAAATACCTACCGTGCCGGCGGCGATGAATTCGTTGTTTTGGTGCCGCTCATCACGAAAATCGATTTTCAAAGCAGCCTCAGCCGTCTGCGGGAGAAACTGCAGCAGGAAAAAGAGATCTCTGTGGCCGTCGGCGGTCACTGGATTGCCGACAGCACGAAGCTCAATGAAGCGCTGCGCGTCACCGACTGCCGTATGTATCATGATAAAGTCGAGTATTACAATCGGCGCGACAAGGGCACTGGCCACCGCGCCGCACGCCACGCCCAGCCCCTCAGGCTGGTGGATAAAACGTAAATTATGCTGCCTTTTCCAGACAAAAGGAAAGAAATAAGCAAACAAAATGTTTTCTTTATGTTATAATGAAAGCAGAGAAATAAAATGAAACAGATTATCTCTTTCGGATAGGAGCAAAGCTTTTTGCGGTATCTGAGCAGATGGTCTGTTTTGTTTTGGCAAGACGGGATAAGATAGGATGAGTAAGATGGAAAACAGCTGGACACCTGATGTTTATAACGATGTTCCGGTGGCCTATGCCGTTTTTAAGGTGTTTTTTGCTGAGGACGGCGAGACAGTAAAGGATACGCAGTATGTTTATGTCAATCGTCTTTACTGCGAGCTGGCGGGGAAAAGCCAGCAGGAGCTCATCGGCAGTATGTTTATGTCCTCATTTGAAGAGGCCGATCCCTGCTGGATGACGTACTGCGGGCAGGCCATCAAGACGGGGCGGCCCATCCGCGACAGCGTTTATGCGCCGGAGATTCAGCACTGGCTTGATTTTACGATTATGCCACTGTCTCGTTCGGGCTATGTGTCCTATACCTTTATGAATATCGATGCCGACCGTGCATATAAGCTGAACATGGAGCAGCGCGATGCCTCGCAGAAGGCCATATTGAGCATTTCCAAAATCCTCAATAATGAAGAAGATTATGAGACTTCGATGAATCACGCGCTGCAGGAACTCAGCCGCGTCATTCATCCCGACAGACTTTATATCCTCGAAACGGACGGCAAAACGGTCTCGAATACGTTTGAATGGTGCGCAGAGGGCATCACGCCGGAGATTGACACGCTGCAGAATCTCGACTGCAGGGAGTATCTCAGCGGCTGGGAGAAAATGCTCAAGGATGTACCCTACGTGCTTATCGAGAAACTCGAAGCGTTCAAGGCCTATGACCCTGCGGCCTATGACATCTTAAAGCGGCAGGGCATAGAAAGGCTCATCGCCGTGCCGTTCTATCACGATGGCAGCTGCATCGGCTATCTCGGGGCCGATAATTACGAAGTCAGTGACCTTATCAATACCGCAGATATCTTGGAGACGGTCTCGTATTTTATCGCTTCGAAAATCACAAATCACAGTCTCATGGCGGAGCTCGAGCGTCTGAGCCGCTACGATTCCCTGACCGGTCTTCATAACCGCAACGCGCTGATCGAGAAAATGGATGCCGTGCAGCAGAGCGCGTGCAGCGTCGGCGTCGTTTATGCGGACCTCAACGGCCTCAAGGAAATCAACGACAACTTTGGCCATGAGGCCGGCGACAGGGCCCTGCAGCGGGCCGCAGCCATTTTGACGGAGTGCTATGGCGTGGAAAATACCTACCGCGCCGGCGGCGACGAGTTCGTCGTGCTCGTGCCGCTCATCAAAAAAATCGATTTTGTGAACAGCTTTAAGCGCCTTCGTGAAAAACTGGAGCAGGAAAAGGAGATTTTTGTCGCCGTGGGCAGCGACTGGACCGCGGACAGCAGGACGCTCAACGAAGCGCTGCGCATCACCGACCGCCGCATGTATCACGACAAAGTGGAATACTACAACCGCTGCGGCAAAGGCGATGGCTGCCGCTGTGTTCATCATGTCCCGTTAAAGGACTTGGCGAGTGAAGCCTGAGCCGATTTCAAGTGTTTATTCTAATTTAACAAAAATAACGCCATGATTCAGAGTGTATTTTGAATCATGGCGTTATTTTTGTTGCTGTTGTATAAATTCAAAGTTCATTTGATTTTGGATGCGTGCTTTTGCTTTTGAAGAGAGAACGCGGTATTGCATTAAAAAGGATAGCTCTGATTCTGATAAATCCATGGCGGTTTGTGTCATTTCATTGCCGAGCAGAAAATCTGTAGATACATGGAGAGCTTGTGCGATGTGCAGGAGTGTCTGGTAATCCGGTTCACGTTCACTGGTTTCATATTTTGACAGTGTAAAATAACTTAACTGCAATTTTTTCGCCAAATCGTTGCGCGAAATGTCCAAACATTCCCTGGCATAACGAATGCGGTCGCCAAATTTCACCCATATCCCTCCCTGTTTGTCCCGATTATACTATAAGAACAGGCAAATCTCTTAGTATTGCTCAAAACGGAAAGACTTGAAAATGTATTGTACAAAATGTATAATTTTATAATACGAATCTAATCGGAATCAAGTTTTTTCATAATGGTTAGGAGATGTTGTCGGTGAAGAAATGGTGCCCTAAGACCGTTTTTATCTACGCAAGCGGTGCACTGGCTGGGTATGCTTTGTTGGAACTATTGATTTATTTAATTTTTCCATTTTGGAAAGCAAAATCGGGTGATCTGGCCTTGTGTGTGCTTGTTTTGACTTTTGCCTGTGCATGCCTGACCGGGAAAAAGCAGTTTCTGATGCGGTCCTTTTGTACTGCCGTTTTATTGATGTCGCCTGCATTTATTGGTTTGCTGGCCAAGCAGCCTTTGCCGCTGCCCATGCAGTACAGAACGATTGCGTTCTCTTTGATAATTTCAGGGGCATTTTTCCTCCTGCAGTCTTTACTGCCATTGGGGAAAATAAGAAGAATCGTATCAATATTTTTTTATGCAATTGTATTTTTAGTGTTTCTTCTGCCATGGGGATATTTCTTTGCTTCTCACAGTTTGCTTAACGCTACGGCTGTTCTGGCTGTGTTTCAGACGAATCCGGCAGAGGCTAAGAGTTATTTGCTTGACTTTATGCCATGGCAGGCGTGGGGCGTTATGGCTGTTTTGCTGTCGGCCTACGTCTTTATACTGCGCCAATGGCAGCCGTCTTTGGTTTGCCTGAGGGATTCTCTAAAAAATCGTTGGGGATTCATGCTGGTCGTATTTTGCATTTTGCTGACAGGATATTCCTTATATCGCACGCGCGATAACTTTTATAAACATCTTGCATGGGAATCCCAGCGCGGTTTGCAGGCCTATCGTGATTTTACACTTTATAGGAACGCAAGGGCAGCGGCTCTGAAAGACAATCTTGCCGGCATCAGCAGTGGGCGTGACGGCGTTTATATACTTGTGATTGGAGAATCGCAAAACAAGATGCACATGTCAGCGTATGGTTATGATAAAGAGACAACTCCGTGGCTTGACCAGATGAAGAATGATACGCACACGGTATTTTTCACGGATGCCCGCTCTTGTCATACACATACGGTACCAGTTCTTTCCTATGCATTGACTGCTAAAAATCAATATGACCAGCGTGACTTAGCAAAATCTACAACTTTAATTGAAGCAGCGAAAGCGGCCGGCTATGAAACAGTCTGGCTCAGCAATCAGGTTCGCTATGGTGCATGGGATACACCGACTTCAGCGATTGCCAGCGAGGCTGATGAACAAGAATGGCTTAATACACATGTTGGCGAAACAACCGAGACAGCTGTATACGATGGCGCATTGGCTGATCATTTGGCACAAATTAAGCCGACTGATAAAATGCTCATCGTGATTCATCTTATGGGGAATCATGGCAGCTATGCTGATCGTTATCCGAAGGATTTTGCTGTAGAACAAGGGGCGACGGCTGAATACGATAACAGCATTCTTTACAACGATTACGTTGTGCAGCATCTTTATGACACGGCGAAACAGATGCCGAATTTTCAGGGAATGGTGTATTTTGCAGACCATGCCGATGATGTTGACCGCAATATTGGGCACGATGCCAGCCGCTTTACGCAGGATATGACAAGAATTCCATTTTATATGATTTTTTCAGATGAGTACATGAGCAGAAATCCAGGTGTTCTTCATGAACTTAGAGAACATGCGCAGGTTCGTTTTACAAATGATTTGATCTATAATACAATGCTAGCTGTCATGGGGATTATGGTGCCGGATGATTATGAGGACAAGAATGACTTGACGAGTCCCGACTATGACAGTGACAAAGCAAGGTTCCGTACACTGCATGGTCAGAAGGAATTGGATTGAGGTACGGGAGAGACTTTAGGGAAAGAATTGCTTTTTGGGGTGTCTTGTGATAAGATAATTCCCGTATAGGAAAAATTTTGTCAAAGACGATGACGAAGAGGAGTACGGATTGCTTCTGGCAAAGAGACGGGGCGG
The DNA here is from genome assembly GCF_051886055.1 of Mitsuokella apri. NCBI lineage: Bacteria > Bacillati > Bacillota > Negativicutes > Selenomonadales > Selenomonadaceae > Mitsuokella > Mitsuokella apri. The sequence continues at coordinate 95,865 of NZ_JBJEXT010000028.1, forward strand.
CTGGTGTGAGCTCTGGCAGGAGAATGCGGAAGGTAGCTTCGGAGTTGCTTCGCTGAAAGTGCTGAAAGTATTGTAGGCGGGGACGTTGGCGGCGTTAACGCGAGAGTCAGGCGTGAGCCTGAGAAAATTGGTGGTACCACGAAGGCAGGCGCTTTCGTCCTTTTGGACGGAGGCGCTTTATTTATTGAGGAGGATTTAAATGGCAGAGAAAGAAGAGCTCGGGAACAATATCCCGAAAGTCTATGACCCGCAGTCGTTTGAGAAGAAATGGTATACGTTCTGGGAGAAGAATAAATTCTTCCATGCTGAGGTCGACAAGAGCAAGAAGCCGTACAGCATGGTCATTCCGCCGCCAAATGTCACGGGCCAGCTGCACATGGGCCACGCGCTCGACAATACGCTGCAGGATATCCTGATCCGCTATCACCGCATGCAGGGCTACAACACGGTCTGGATTCCGGGCTGCGACCACGCCGGCATTGCGACGCAGGCAAAAGTCGAGGCCGCGCTGCGCAAGGAAGGCACGAACCGCTACGAGCTCGGCCGCGAGAAATTCCTCGAGCGCGTCTGGGACTGGAAGGAAAAATTCGGCAGCCGCATCATGTTCCAGCTGCGTTCCCTCGGCTCCTCGCTCGATTGGGACCGCGAGCGCTTCACGATGGACGAAGGCTGCAGCCGCGCCGTGCGCGAAGTCTTTGTCAGCCTCTATGAAAAAGGCCTCATTTATCAGGGCACGCGCATCACGAATTGGTGTCCGTCCTGCAACACGGCCATCTCGGATATCGAAGTCGAGCACGAGACGGAAAAGGGCCATCTCTGGCATCTGCGCTACGAAGTCGAAGGCGAGCCGGGCAAATACGTCGAAATCGCCACGACGCGTCCGGAGACGATGTTCGGCGATACGGGCGTTGCGGTTCATCCGGACGATGAGCGCTATAAAGACCTCGTCGGCAAGACTTTGATTCTGCCGATTGTCGGCCGCCGCATCCCGCTCTTTGCCGATGAATACGTCGACAAAAATTTCGGCACGGGCGCCGTCAAAGTCACGCCGGCCCATGACCCGAACGACTTTGAGATGGGGCAGCGCCATCATCTTGAGGAAATCAAGGTCATCGGCAATACGGGCAAGATGCTCGAAGGCGCAGGCAAGTACGCCGGCATGGACCGCTACGAATGCCGCAAGGCCCTCGTCAAGGAGCTCGAGGAGACGGGCGTGCTCGTTTCCGTTGAAGAGCATGAGCATGCTGTCGGCCATTGCTCGCGCTGCCATTCGACGATTGAGCCGCTCGTCTCGAAGCAGTGGTTCGTCAAGATGGACAGCCTTGCCAAGCCGGCCATCGAAGCTGTCAAGGACGGCCGCATCCAGTTTGTGCCGGAACGCTTCACGAAAATCTACATCAACTGGCTCGAAAATATCCGCGACTGGTGCATTTCGCGTCAGCTCTGGTGGGGCCACCGCATCCCTGCATGGTACTGCGACGACTGCGGCGAGACGAGCGTTTCGCGCACGGACCTCACGGAATGCCCGCACTGCCACAGCAAGCACATCCATCAGGATGAAGACGTGCTCGACACGTGGTTCAGCTCGGGCCTCTGGCCGTTTGAGACGTTCGGCTGGCCGGACAAGACGCCTGAGCTCGAGCAGTTCTATCCGACGTCGACACTCGTCACGGGCTACGATATCATCTTCTTCTGGGTGGCCCGCATGGTCATGATGGGCATGGAATTCGGCAAGGACATTCCGTTCCGCCATGTCTTCATCCACGGCCTCGTGCGCGACAGTCAGGGCCGCAAGATGAGCAAGTCGCTCGGCAACGGCATCGACCCGGTCGAAGTCATCGAAAAATACGGCGCGGATACGCTGCGCTTCATGCTCATTACGGGCAATACGCCGGGCAATGATATGCGCTTCTACTGGGAACGCGTCGAATCGGCCCGCAACTTTGCCAATAAAATCTGGAATGCTTCGCGCTACATGCTCATGAACTTTGAGGGCTTTGACAAGAGCTTTAAGCCTGAGGAGAGCGACTTCACGCTGGCAGACAAGTGGATTCTCTCGCGCTATGCGAAGACGGAGCGCGATGTCACGAAGAGCCTCGACAACTTCGAGCTCGGCGAAGCGGGCCGCATGATTTACGAGTTCATCTGGAACGAGTTCTGCGACTGGTACATCGAGCTCACGAAGGCACGCCTCTACGATAAGGAAAATGAGCGCGCGAAGAACACGGCCCTCTATGTCCTTTCGTACGTTCTCGAGCATACGCTGCGCCTGCTGCACCCGTTCATGCCGTTCCTTACGGAAGAAATCTGGCAGAAAGTGCCGCATGACGAGAAATATAAGAGCATCATGATTGCCGACTGGCCGGCAGGCGATGAAAAATTCATCGATGATGAAGCCGAAGCTCAGATGACGGCCATCATGGAGACCATCAAGACGGTCCGCAACCTGCGCGCAGAAGTCGGGGCAGCACCGGGCCATAAGAGCGAAGTCATGCTGCATTTCACGGAGAGCAAGCTGCGTCCGGTCTTTGCCGCCAACGAGGGCTACCTCAAGGCACTGGCTGCTGCCGAACCTGTCACGCTGCTTGAAGAGACGGCCGAAAAGCCGGAGAACGCCATGGCCGGTGTCGTCGATGGCGTCGAGATTTATCTGCCGCTCAAGGGGCTCATCGATGTCGAGAAGGAGACGGCCCGCCTGCAGAAGGAAATGGATAAGCTCGAAAAAGAAATCAAGCGCCTGACGGGCAAGCTCAGCAATGAAGGCTTCCTCAAAAAGGCACCGGAGGCTGTCGTCGCCAAGGAGCGCGAGAAGCTCGCCGGTTATGAAGAGAAGAAGAATGCCGTGGCAGGCCGCATCGAGGATCTTGCCAAGCTTTGAGAAATGGAGCGACGCGATATGAATTATCAGGAGTCCATTTCCTATCTGGAAGGACTGAAGATTTTTGGCATCCGTCTCGGCCTTGTGCGTATCAGGAGACTCTTAGAGCTTCTTGATATGCCGCAGGACCGCTATCGTACGATTCACGTGACGGGCACGAACGGCAAGGGCTCGGTTTCGGCCATGGTCGAGGGCGTCCTGCGCCGCAGCGGCATTCATACGGGGCTTTACAGCTCGCCGCATCTCGTTTCTTATACGGAGCGCATCCGCGTGGACGGGCAGAACATCAGTGAAGAGGATTTTGCGGCAGGCCTGACGGTCATCCGTGAAAAAATCGACGAGATGCTCGCGGAAGGCGATGAATGCCCGACACAGTTTGAGGTGCTCACGGCACTTGGCTTCTATTATTTTGCCAAATGCCAGGTCGAGTACGCGGTCATCGAGGTCGGCCTCGGCGGCACGCTCGACTCGACGAATGTCATCACGCCGGAAGTCTCGGTCATCACAAATGTCACAATGGAGCATGCCGATAAACTCGGCGGCACGCTCAAAAGCATTGCCGAGAATAAAGCCGGCATTATCAAAGAGGGCGTCCCCGTTGTCACGGCGGCCAAGGGCGAGCCCTTAGAGGTCATTCGTGAGACGGCCGAAACGAAGAACGCGGATATTTTTGTGGCAGGGGAAGATTTTTCCTCGCACTTCCTGTCGTGCGACGGCCATACGCAGAAGCTCGAATTCACGTCGGAGCTTTTGGGCATCGAGAAAAAGCTGTATGAGCTGCATCTGCTCGGCTGCCATCAGGTGGAAAACAGTGCCGTGGCCCTGATGACGGTGCGTCTCCTGCACAACATCGATGAACGCATCACGATGCAGTCGGTCTGCGAGGCCCTGTGCCTCGTGAGCTGGCCGGCGCGTTTTGAGCGTCTGGAGCTCGGCTCCCAGAAGATTCTCATCGACGGCGCGCACAATCCGGCCGGCATGAAGGCCCTGCGCGAAAGCCTCGACACGGTTTTTCCGGCAGAGGGCCGCGTCCTGCTTCTGGGCATCCTCAAGGACAAGGACATCGATACGATGCTCGACATCCTGCTGCGTCCAAGTGACACGGTCGTCGTGACAAAACCGCAGTCGGAGCGGGCTGACTCTGCAGATGACCTTTTGCGCCGCGTGGCGCCGGCTGTCCAGCATGTCGAGGCCTTTGCCGATAATCAAGAGGCACTTGACCGTGCCTTGGAGCTTGCCAACAGCGAAAAGCTGCTCGTCATAGCGGGGTCCCTGTACCTTGTGGGCGGCGTGCGCCAGATGCTGCTGGCGCGGAAGGGGTGAAGGCATGAAGGAAAAAAACAATCCGACGACGGAGCACATCCGTGCCAAGCGCAAAGCGTTTCATCATGAGCGCTGGAACAACCGCGCCAAGGCTCTTGCCTGGTACGGCCTGCTCGCAGAGGTCTTTTTCTTGCCGCTTTCACCGGGGCTCGCGACGGCTGCCCTGCTTCTGGGTGCCGTGGGCACGGCCTGGCGGTTCTATATCGACAAGGACTTTCACTTCCGTCATCTGCACTTTGATGTGCCGGCCGTCCTGTTCGTGCTCATCAGTGCCCTTTCCATCCTGGCATCGCCGGACCGTGGCTTCAGTTTCTACAATTATTACAACCTCGTCGGCGTTTACGTGCTGACGTATCTGCTTGTTGGGCAGAATGTAAGGCGTCCGGAACAGATGAAGTCCATCCTCAAGATGGCAGCGGCGTCAGCCGTCATCGTCATCATTTACGGCTATTACCAGTTCCTGTTTGGCATTGATATCAGCTCGATGAAATGGGTCGACGGCGACGCCTTCCCGGAACTCAGGAAGCGCGTCTTTTCGACCTGGGAGAATCCGAATATCCTCGCGGGCTACCTCGACATCGTCATCTGCCTGGCCTTTGGTCTGTTCATGTACTGCAAAGACCGGGAAAGACGCATCCTGCTGGGCGCGTTTATGCTCGCAGCAGCTGCGTGCCTCGCCATGACGTATGCGCGCGGAGCCTGTCTCGTCATCGCCGTGATTCTCGCGGTCTACGGTGCCTTGAAAGACCGCAGGGTCCTTATCGCCTGCATTGTCGTCGTGGCCGTCCTGTTTGCCGCAGACCCCGTGCTTTACGAACGCATCACCTCGGTCTTCACGAAAGTCGATACTTCGACCGAAATGAGGCTTGCCTTCTGGGAGAGCACGATTGCCATGATTCAGGACCATCCGTTCCTCGGCATCGGCTGGGGTGCTTACTGGATGGTCTATCCCGAGTACGATTTTTACCTGCAGGGAGCCAATGTGCTCATCGTGCATGCGCACAATATCTACCTCAACTATATGGCAGAAATCGGCATCCCGGGAGCCGTGGCATTTTTCTGGTTCTTCTTCGGCACGATGGTCATGGCCCTGCGCACGAACTTCGAGATAAAGAAGACGGATGCTGCGGAAGCCGGCAGAAAAGTTTTTGCCGCGAGAAAAGCATTCAACTGGCAGCGCCTGTGGCAGGACTGGGATGAAGGCGCTCTGCTCGAAGGCTTCACGAAGGGCATCGGCCTGGCCGTGCTCTCAATTGCCTTAAACGGCATCACCGACGACCTGCTCTTCAACATTCCTTCGTCCATGGTCCTCTGGATGATGGCCGCGCTGGCCGGCGTCCTCTCCCTGATGAGCCCGCCAAAGGCAGCTAAAGAGGCAGATGCTTCTGCCGCATCGGGCAGACTCGCAGGCCTGACATCGTCGCTGTGGCATCATGCTAAAGAAGTCGGGGGCAAGGTCAACGAAAAGACGCATGAGAAAATGCAGTCCGTCCTGACCCGCGAGGTCGAAGTGCCTGCTGAGGAACAGGACAAGAGCACTGCAGCAGAGAAAGACGGCAAGACGGCTGCAGATGCAAAGGATGCAGCAGCAACTGCCCCTGCAGAGGAACCTTCCGCGGAAGACCAAACAGCAGCTGCGGATAAAAAAGAAGAGCAGAAGCCCATGGACCCCATGGATGAGCTCGCCGAAGAAGTCCGCAAGGCACTCCTGCAGCGCAAAGCGGAAGAAGAAGCTGCTGCCAAAGAGAAAGCAGCCGTCAGCTCCGAAATGTCTGCAAAAGCAAATGGAGAAAATAAAGCCGCTGAAGAAAAAGCAGGAAAAGAAAACAAAGAAATAAAAGAGACAAAAGAAGCAGAAGTAAAAGAAGTAAAGACAGCAGAACAAACAGGAGAAGCAGAGAAAGCAGAGGCAGGCTCTGAGCCGGAGAAAAAAGAAACTCAGGCAGAAGCGAAGCAGCCGGACGGCGAAGCGCAGGCAGAGCAAAAAGAAGAACATGCTGCAGAAACTACGAAACCTGTAAAAACTGTAAAAGCTGTAAAGGAGGCTGATGGCCATGAAGAAGACAAGCACGATATCAAAGGCGACGATTGACCGTCTGCCGCTTTATTTCCGCACCCTGCGTTTGCTGCAGGATGAAGGCCGCGACATCATCTCTTCGGATGAACTCGGCCGCCGTCTCGGCATCACGCCGGAGCAGATCCGCAAGGACCTCGCTTCATTCGGCCAGTTCGGCAAAAAGGGCGTGGGCTACTATGTCAATGAGCTCAAGCGCAACGTCGGTAGCATACTGGGACTCGACAATCACTGGAACATCGCCATCGTCGGCATCGGTCATCTCGGTGTGGCCCTGGCGAACTACCAGAATTTCGTGACGCTCGGCTTCAACCTCGTGGCCCTCTTTGACCAGGACCAGAATGTCATCGGCCGGACCGTCAATCACGTCAAGGTCGAGGATGTCCGCAATCTCAAGCGCATCGTCAAGGAGCGCAATATCCAGATTGGCATCATCGCCGTGCCGGCCGCCTTTGCACAAGGCGTGGCCGACCAGCTCGTCGATGCAGGCGTCAAGGGCATTTGGAATTTTGCGCCGATCAAGATGCAGGTTCCCGATACGATGCACATTGTCAATGAGGACCTTTCCATCGGACTCAGCACACTTTCCTACCATATTACACGCATGTAAGATTTTGAAGGCCATCGCATGATATATTGCGGTGGTCTTTTTTTTGCGCAGTTCTCGCGTATCTAATGGCAGCGGAGGGGCACGGGGGATACCCAACGCTCCGCGCAGCAGGCTGAAGCTTCGCTTATGGGTATCCCCCGTGTCCCTCCTTTGCAAAATGAGCAGCTTTTGCTAGAATCTAGATACAGAGCATTGAAGCGGGGACCTGTGTTTCGCCTGCAGGCGGCGCAGCGACTGCCCGAAGGGATGAAAACCAATAAGTATATGCATTGTTTTGTGATGTAAGAACGCCGCGGCAGGCGGCGAAGCAACATAGCCTCTGTTTGTAACATGGTTTTCATTTAGCGGAGCCGCCGAAGCCGAAATATAGGCCCCCGCGCTTCGTTCCTCGATGTAAACAAATTCGGTAAACAAACTTGCAAATCAAGAAGGATTTTAGGGTCAGAGGGAGAATATTTAGAAGAAGAATGAATCGCACGAATCGATAAAACAATAGATGATAAGCAATCTTTATGGCATTGCTTTGCAGGGAGGTTTTTTGATGGTTGATATCCTCGATCGCGTACGCAATAAAACATTGCAGTCCAGAATTGTCACGCCGGAGGAGGCTGCGGAGTTCATTAAGCCGGGCATGACATTGGCGACGAGCGGTTTTACGTCTTCGGCGTATCCGAAGGCCATGCCGATGGCCCTGGCGGACCGCATGAAGAAGGAGCCCTTTACGGTCAACATCATGACAGGTGCTTCGACGGGGCCTGAGTTTGATGAGGCGCTGGCTTCGGTCCATGGCATCAAGAAGCGTCTGCCGTTTCAGACGGATAAGACGCTGCGCGGACAGATCAATGATGGTACGGTCGATTATATCGATATTCATCTTTCGGAAGTCGCGCAGCTTTCGCGCTGCGGGTATCTCGGACACGTTGATGTGGCCATCATCGAGGCGTGTGCCATCACGGAAGAGGGCAATATCATCCCGACAACGGCCGTCGGCAACTCGGCTTCTTTTGTGCAGTCGGCGGATACGGTCATTGTCGAGGTCAACAATGCCCAGCCGCTGGAGTTTGAGGGCATGCATGATGTGTATCTGCCGCTCGACCCGCCCAACCGCCTGCCCATTCCGATCATCCACGTCGATGACCGCATCGGCACGCCGTATATTCCCTGTCCCATCGACAAGATCAAATACATTGTGCCCTGTGATATCATCGACCATACGCGCTCTTTGTCACCGGTCGACGAGACGTCGCAGAGAATGTCGGATTTGACGTTTGAATTTCTCAAGCAGGAAATCAAGCAGGACCGCATGCCGAAGAATCTGCTGCCGTTCCAGTCGGGCGTGGGCAATGTCGCCAATGCCGTGACGGCCGGTTTGGTCCATTCGGATTTCCACGACCTCACGGTTTTCACTGAAGTCATTCAGGACGGCATGCTCGACCTCATCGATGCAGGCAAGCTCAATTTCGCTTCGGGCACGGCGTTTTCGCCTTCGCCTGAGGGCATGGCCCGCTTCTTCAAGGACATCGATAAATACAAGAAGTACATGATTCTGCGTCCGCAGGAGATATCGAACGCTGCGGAGGTCATCCGCCGTCTCGGCGTCATTGCCATGAATACGGCTATTGAAGTTGATATTTACGGCAATGTCAATTCGACGCATATCGCCGGCACGCATATGATGAACGGCATCGGCGGCAGCGGCGATTTTGCGCGCAATGCCTATCTGACGATTTTCTATACGCCGTCCGTGGCCAAAGGCGGCGACGTTTCTGCCGTTGTGCCGTTCTGCTCGCATGTCGACCAGCCCGAGCACGATGTCGATATCATCATCACGGAGCAGGGCGTTGCCGATCTGCGCGGCAAATCCCCGCGCCAGCGTGCGCTCGAAATCATCAACAACTGCGCGCACCCCGACTACCGCCCGCTGCTCATGGATTACTTCAAGCGTGCGGATGAGGCGACGGGCCATGCGCATACGCCGCATCTCCTGAACGAGGCGTTCTCGTTCCATCAGCGCTATCTCGAGACGGGCTCGATGAAGGCGTAAAGAAAAATCGTGCTGGGGCTGCTCAGCACGATTTTTTATGGGCAGGTGCTAAGAAAATTTAGTATCAGCTTGCAATTTATGGGGAAATAGTGCAAAATAAAATACAGAACTATGCTTAATCTCTTGTAGGAGGAATAGAATGGCAAGCGTTCAGGAAAAAATCGATCAGATGAACGCGAAGAAGGAGCACATCCGTCAGGGCGGTGGTCCGGCTCGCGTAGAAAAACAGCATGCACAGGGAAAATATACGGCGCGCGAACGCCTCGAAAGACTTTTTGACGAGAATTCGTTTGTCGAACTCGATATGTTCGTCAAACACCGCTGCTCAAACTTCGGCATGGACAAGAAGGATATGCCGGGTGACGGCATCGTCACGGGCTACGGCACGATTGACGGCCGCCTGATTTATGCGTATGCACAGGACTTCACGGTCTCGGGCGGCAGCCTCGGCGAGAAGCACGCACATAAGATTTGGAAGGTGCAGGACCTTGCGCTCAAGATGGGTGCACCGTGCATCGGCATCAATGATTCGGGCGGCGCCCGCATTCAGGAAGGCGTCGATGCCCTGTCGGGCTTTGGCGGTATCTTCTTCCGCAATACGGCGGCTTCGGGCGTCATTCCGCAGATTTCGGTCATCATGGGACCGTGTGCCGGCGGCGCTGTTTACAGCCCGGCCATCACGGACTTCATCTTCATGGTCAAGAATACGAGCCAGATGTTCATCACGGGCCCGGCCGTCATCAAGTCGGTCACGGCGGAAGAAGTCACGCCGGAGGCACTCGGCGGCGCCGTCACGCACAACACGCGCTCGGGTGTGGCGCACTTTGCCTGCGAGAACGAGGACGACTGCCTCGCCAAAATCCGCGAGCTGCTCTCGTATCTGCCGAGCAACAACCTCGAGGATGCACCGGCCATCGAGCCGACGGATGACCCGAACCGTCAGGATGAGAGCCTGAACTCCATCATTCCGGACAATCCGAACATGCCGTATGATATGAAAGAAGTCATCCGCACCCTCGTCGACAACGGCGAATTCTTCGAAATCCAGAAGCTCTTTGCGACGAATATCATCATCGGTTACGGACGCCTCGACGGCAAGGTCGTCGGCATTGTGGCCAATCAGCCGAAGGTCATGGCCGGCTGCCTCGATGTCGATGCTTCGGACAAGGCCGCGCGCTTCGTGCGTTTCTGCGATGCGTTCAACATCCCTCTGTTGACGCTCGTTGATGTGCCGGGCTTCCTGCCGGGCGTCAATCAGGAGCACACGGGCATTATCCGCCACGGCGCGAAAATGCTCTATGCTTACAGCGAGGCCACGGTGCCAAAAGTCACGGTCATTACGCGCAAGGCCTACGGCGGTGCTTATATCGCCATGTGCTGCCACGAGCTCGGCTCGGACCAGGTCATGGCCTGGCCGTCGGCAGAGATTGCCGTCATGGGACCTTCGGGCGCAGCGAATATCATCTTCCGCCGTGACCCCGATAAGGAAGCCAAGACGCAGCAGTACATCGATGATTTCTCGAATCCGTATCTTGCGGCGGAGCGCGGCTATGTCGACATGGTCATTGAGCCGAAGGAAACGCGTCCTCTGCTCATCACGGCGTTCAGTGCGCTGGCGAGCAAGCGCGAAGTCGGTCCTGCCAAGAAACACGGCAATATTCCGCTTTAAGCCTTAATGGAGGAAATTCGTATGAGACTGGATGTAAGAGGCGTGAAGCCTGAAATCGTGGCCGTCATCGCCGCAGCCGTCGAGATGATGACGAAGCCGGAGCACAAGGTCATTGCCCTGCGCATCAAGCGCAGCGATGAATGGTCGCTCTCGGCACGCGGCGGCAGACGCTGAGCTTTTTAAATTTATAATATATAGATGTGATTTTTATTTGCATCGTCGTAAAGTCATAGAGTCAGACAGTTGGAGGAAGTTTTCATGAAGAAGTTCAATATCAAGGTCAACGGCATCACCTATGCAGTAGAAGTCGAAGAAGTCAAGGATGCCGCACCAACAGCTGCAGCAGCGCAGCCGGCAGCACCGAAGATTACGCCGAAAGTCGCTGCACCGAAGGTCGAAGCACCGAAAAAAGCAGCGAAGGCCAAGGCCAAAGAGAAAGAGACAGTGGCAGCCGGTGCTGGCGAGCATTCCATCGATGCGCCGATGCCGGGCAAGATTGTCAAAGTCATCGCCGAAGTCGGCCAGACGGTCAAGGCCGGCGATGTCCTGCTCGTGCTCGAGGCCATGAAGATGCAGAACGAGATCACGGCGGATGCCGACGGCACGATCAAGGCCGTCAACGTCGAAGCCGGTCAGAATGTCAAGGTCAAGGAATCCCTTGTCATCATTGGCTGAATTTGAAATTTTTGCAGAGCTGTCTCTTTTGGCGGCTCTGTTTTTTCTTGACAGAAAACAACACTTCTCTTATACTTGAGAACATATATCAAGCTAAGAGAGTTTACAGGGAGGGAAATCCTTTTGAATCTGAAAAAAATCCTGCTTTTCATGATGCTGGCCGTTTTTGCCGTCACGGCAGCGGGCTGCGGCAGTACGCAGAGTGCCGGTCATGATAAGAAATTCCGCATTGTCACGTCGTTCTATCCGATGTACATCGATGCCATCAACATCACGAAGGGCGTTGACGGCGTCGAGGTCGTCAACATGACAAAACCGCAGACGGGCTGCCTGCACGACTATCAGCTGACGACGGAAGACATGAAGACGCTCGAAAAGGCCGATGCCTTCATCGTCAACGGTGCGGGCATGGAGAGTTTCCTCGATAAGGTCATCAAGCAGCAGAAGAATCTCAAGGTCATCGATGCTTCGAAGTCGGATGACATCAACTTCCTCAAGGATGGGGATGAAATCAACCCGCATGTCTGGCTCAGCGTGACGTACAATATCGCACAGGTCGAGGCCATCACCTCGCAGCTCTGCGAGGCAGACCCCAAGCATGCCGATGACTACCGCAAGAATGCCCTCGATTATGTCACGAAGCTCACGGCCCTGCGCGAGGAGATGCACGAGAATCTCGACAATCTGCCGCATAAGGACATCGTGACGTTCCACGAGGCGTTCCCGTATCTCGCGAAGGAATTCAAGCTCAACATCATCAGCGTCATCGAGCGCGAGCCGGGCACGGAGCCGACGCCGAAGGAACTCGAAGATACGGTGGCCAAGGTCAGGGCCCTGCCCGTGAAGGTTCTCTTCACGGAGCCACAGTATTCGCCGGTTGCCGCGCAGACGATTGCGGGCGAGACGGGCGCGAAAATGTACGAGCTCGACCCCGTCGTCACGGGCGAAGCCAATGAAGAAGCCATGGATGCTTACATCACGGCCATGAAAAAGAATATGGAAGTGCTGAAAGAAGCCCTTCAATAACGAAAAAGAGCTGTTTGCCAATCTCTGCTCTGCGGATTTGGCAAAGGGCTCTTTTTATTTGCGAATTATTTGCGAAAAAATTATTGGCTGTTTATAATGTTACTTAGTGATGGTTTTAGAACGTTTTTTCAACAGAGGATATTTTGGGGAAAGAATACAGCTTTGGGGAGGAATCTTTATGGGAAAATCCTGGTGGCAGAAAAGCCTTTTGACATTGGCCGCCGTTTTCATGATGAGCGCGACGGCTGCCGCCCAGTCGGTGGTGGTCGACGGCTACGGCACGGATGAACGCAGCGCGCTGAAGGATGCGTCGCGCGCGGCCGTGGAGGAAGTCGCGGGGACGTTTGTCGATTCGCGCACCCTGGTCGAAAATGCCGCGGTCAAGCTCGACCAGATTTATACGAAGGCACAGGGCTTCATTACGAGTACGGAGATTCTCGAGAAAAAACAGGAGAACGGCCTCGTGCATCTGCGCGCGCGCATGGACGTCGACACAAATCCCAACGCACAGCTCATGAACAATCTCAGCATGGTCATGATGCTCAATGACCCGCGCATTGCCGTCGTCGTCAGCCAGGCCGATGGCAGCCACGCGAAGGCGGCGGAGTCTGCCCTCGACGATAAGCTCCTGGAGCTCGGTTTTTCACATGTCGCGGCCGCAGAGCAGGTGGCAGGGACCAGCCCCTTTGGCCTTCGCGATGCTGCGGGGCGCATGGCGGCGGGCCAGTCGCTCGGGGCAGATTATCTCGTGCTCGGCAGTCTCCAAACTTCGGCCACGGATATTTCCCTGCCGGACGGCGAGAACGGCAGTTACCAAAAAACTTTGCTGAAGACCGGGAATGCCTCGCTTACGGTACAGGTCATCCGCGCGGCGTCGGGCGAAGTGGTCGGCACGTTCACGACGACGGCCAAAGGTGTGGGCAACAGCGAGAGCACGGCTAAAGCCAAGGCCGCGGCGAAAGCTTCGGCCAAGGCCGCAGAGCATCTGGAAGAGAAATTCCGCCATCTCGGCTCGGAAGCCGGCCTGCATGAGTGGTAAAATGGCAAAATGGCAAGCGGAACGCGCTGGAATTTGGAATGAGAAAAGGGAGCATACAATCATGCGTCAAAATCATCTTTTGGTCAAAAAAATCCTGCCGCTCGTGCTGCTGCTGGTCTTCTGCATCAGCAGCACCTGCATGGCGGCGAATCTAAAAAATCATCCCGTGGTCGGCATCGTGCCTTTTCACGATAACGGCTTGATCTCAAAGGAGTTCAGCCGCGAGGAAATGAAGGATGTCGTGGATTTTGCCTATAATGCTTTGTCGGAGTCCGACCGCTTTGAACTTGTGGAACGCACGCGCCAGCGCGATATTCTCAATGAATACAGCTTCGACATGTCGGGCCTTGTCGACGAGGATACCTGCGCGGCCATCGGCAATCAGCTCGGTGCCCAATATCTGCTGCTCGGCAGCATCAACGGCCTGACGACGCGTCATTCAGAAACGACGGTCGTCGGGGCCGGCACGAAGCGCGCGCAGGTCACGGCGACCGTGAGCATGCGCCTCGTCGATGTCGAGACAGGACGCGTCGTGCTCGCGGCTATAGGACGTTCCAAGAAGAACAATACGCTCGTCAAGGCCCCGCTCGGGCTCATTCGCATCGGCACGGATGAAGTCGATAAACAGCAGGCATTGGACGCACTCGAAAGTGCCATCGATGATGCCGTGAACGGACCGCGCGGCCTCATCGCCCGTATGGACGGCAAGGCAAGCGGCAGCAAAACGCACCGTTGATTTTAGGAGGAAGCAGGATGAAGGGAAGATTCCTACCATATATAATGCTGCTGACAGGGACTTTTTTTGCCCTGACGGTGCTGTTCACGGGTTCTCCTGCCGCGCAGGCAGCGGGTCTTTTTGAGAAAAAGCAGGCAGGACCGTCGATTTTTATCGGCGAGGTCCAGAGCTATGGGGATTATGAGCTCAAGGCCGACGCCTGTGCGACCTTTGTCGACAAGCTGTCCGAAGCACTGCAGAAACAAGGTTTCGGGGTCAGCGGCCGCGCTGACCTCACGAACGAGGCCGGACGCCACGATGCCATCGGCGCGGGCGGTGAGGCCGGGAAGCTTTCGGAAATCCACATGGACGCCATCGTGCACGGCCATCAGTTCGACCGCGGCTACACGGCGGCAAAACTCGCGCATTATGCCGATGCGGCGATGGGCAGGGCTTACTTTCATCAGGAGGACCGCATTGCTGCGTGGAAAAAGAGCACGGCGCCGTACCGGCTTTCACCGGCTGAGCAGCAGGAGGCCGCACGCATCGGGCAGGAATATCAGGCCGGCTATTTGCTCTTCGTGAACCTTAAAGATTTTGATGTGCGTCTCAAGCACAGCATATTTGCCACGCATACGGAACGCGAGACGAAGGGCAAGAAACTCAGCGCTTCGCTTGATTATTATCTCATCAATGCGCAGACGGGCAAAACGTATGAAGGTCATGTCGAGAACAAGAAGACGGCACAGATGGTCAATTTTGGCCTCGGCAAGACGGGCAAGGGCATGGACGTCGATACGCTTTTAGGCGAGGTCATGGAGACATCGGCTAAGGATGTGGCCAGTGACATCAAGAAGCATGGCTTCCGTGAGGTTGAGGTGAAGGGCAATGAACAGGCGTCGTTCACGCATTGAATTCCATAAAAAATGCATTTCGTTTTGGGCGCTGCTGCTGTTTTTGCCGCTGCTGTCCTTTGCCTTCGGGCTGCTGCCCGCCCATGCAGAAGCCGCGAAACCGAGCGTGGCGGTCGTCGGCTTTGCGAGCCGCGTCCAGAAAACGGACATCACCCTGACGGATCTCAAGGACCCGCAGGAAATCAACCAGATTCTCGATGCGGCCCGCGTGGAACTGACGGCAGAGCTCGCGGATAATGAGGCATTTGACCTCTACGATTTCAGTGAGGAAGCCACAAAGGCCCGCTATGATGAAAGTGCGTACATCGATGCTCTGGGCGAAGGCCGCATCGTGCCGGAGCTCTCGGGCAGGACAGATTATCTCGTCTTCGGCTATCTGACGACACTCGGAAATGTCAAGGCCCAGAGCGGCGCGCTCGGTCTTTCGGGCAAAGATAAGACCGTCTACGCGGAGCTTTCGCTGCGCGTCATGGACACGCATACGGGCAAAATCGTCTTTGTGACTAAGGCGGATTCGCGGCGCAAGGCCGAGCTTTCCTATCATGCCGTCTGGCAGCGTCATGACAGCGGCGAGGAAGATGCCATCGCTTCAGCGGTGAGCGACGCTGCCGTCAATCTGGCCGACCAGTTCAAGAAGGCCATGTGAGTTTTGGGAGAGACGAGGGGAAGAAATGAGACTTACAAAAAGTACGGGCATCAAGGCGCTGGCACTTGGCTGCCTGCTGTCTTTGGGGATGCCACTGGCCGGCGCGGAAGCGGCCGGCAATATCTGGATGGACGAAAGTGCCGAGGTGCAGGCCAAGGATTTCAAGAAAGTCGTGCTGTTTCCGCTGCGCTATCTGCAGGCTCCTGACGGCAAGGTGGATGAATTTCAGGGCTATAATGCGGCTTTGGCCAAACGCATCCACAAGCGCATCAAGCGCACGAACTTCATGAATTTTGAGGACCCTGGCGATGCAAAGGCCGCGGACAAGAAAAGGGAAAAGCGGGAAATCCTGCGTATGGATCCAGCTTACAACGAGCTGCTGCGCCATTTTGACAGTGAGAAAGACAGGGCCAAAGCCGTCTACGATACGACGGGGGCCGAGGGCTATCTGCTGCCGCATATCCGCTACGAGCAGGAACGCGTCGACCACTCGCCGGCGACCTGGACGACCGTGAAGATGGAAACGTATTACAATATCGAAAACGGCCCGAGCGGCGACAAGTCGAAATGCAATTATCAAAGCTGGTACGCAAGCCACATGATTCCGGCGCATGATTCGACGCTGCAGATGCTCGACATGGATTTTCGCCTCTACGATGCAGCGACGGGCAAAGAGGCCATGACGCTCATCGACTATTACCGCAATTACGAGGTCGACCAGTGGCATGCCTTTGAGCAGATTGCCAAGAATTTCACCGGTGACTGGAACAGGCTGAAGAAAGACCATGACCAGAATGTGCCTGCAGGCGCGCCGACTATGGGCTTCCGCAATCTCGAGCTTCCCTATGCGGCCAGTCAGGATGAATTTGCCATCAAGACGATTTATTATGCGTATAAAGATGAAGCCGGCGATGATTTGAAGCGCGTCAAGGTTGATTATGCGCCGAATGGCGGCCGCTACTATGTAACGGGTGCCATCACGGACTATGCGCGCGGCGAGACATGGAACCCGCCGTATGCTGATACAAGCGTCACCGACTATAATACGGAAAAATTCAAGTGGCGCGATGACAAGGGCAATGAGCATGAAGGCAAACGCGTCTATTACAAGACGACTGTTCATGATTATTATGGATATTACTCCTTCTGGTACCGCACGGCTGCGGACCTTTCGCTCATCGATTCGCGCACGGGAAATGTCGTCCTCTCGCGCCATCTTGAAGCCGAAGACCCGGACCGCTATGCCAACGCTCTGCGCAAGATGTTCAAGAGCTTTTACAAAGATGTCGACAAGGCCATCGGCGTGGCCAATTCATAAAAAACAAAAGTCTTTTCCTCAGGGAGAAGGCTTTTTATTTTTGACAAAAAATGAGCTCGGGAAGGAAAATCCTCTTGCAATAAGTCAAAAAAACAAATATAATAAAATCAATAATAGTCAAATAGTCAATTAGTTTAAACGAAGGTGATTATCTTGAGTAATATTGCAGATCTTATTGAAGCATACATCCTGCGCCAGCTCGCAGCCAAACAGGATGGCAAGGTGGAGCTGCGCCGTACGGATATCGCCGACGAGATATCGTGTGCGCCGTCCCAGATCAGTTATGTTTTGTCAACGCGCTTTACGCCTGCCAAGGGCTTTGTCGTGGAATCGCGCCGCGGTCTTGGCGGCTACATCCGCATCGTGCAGGTGCCGCTCAAAAATCTCGTCTATCAGGATATGATGGATAAGATTAATGAAGATACGGAGTATCAGACAGTGCAGTCCATGGTCCATTATCTCTTGCAGCACGCGATGATCACGAACCGCGAAGCGGCGCTGATGATGCAGGTCGTATCGTCTGTCTTCGAGTCGGAAGGGATGTCCGCAAAGGAACGCGTGCATCTCTTGAAATCCATGCTGATGACGGTGGAGAATTTCTCGTAGGACCGCCGGCTGCCATGCGGCCGGCTGACGGGAAAACGCAGAGAAGAGTAGAATATAATAAGGAGAATTATCATGTTATGTGATGACTGCGGCCGCAATCGGGCGGTCGTCCATATTACCCAGATCGGGCCGGATGGCAAGATCGAGAAGAATCTCTGTGAGAAATGCGCGGCGAAATACGGTGAATTCCTCATGGAGAACCAGAAACATCGCAATGTGTCGATGAATGACTTTTTAAAGGGCGTGTTCAGTGCGCCGACGAAGGATGATGCAAGGCATCAGGAAGAGCAGATGACCGAGCTCGTCTGCCCGAACTGCGGCATGAGCTACCGCGATTTTCAGCAGACGGGCAAAATCGGCTGCTCGGTGTGCTATGCGACGTTCCGCCGTCAGCTTGAGCCGCTTTTGCGCCGCATTCACGGTTCGAGCACGCACAGCGGCAAGATTCCGCACCGCACGGGCGGCACGCTTGCGGCCAAGCATACGATTGAAAAGATGCGCAGGACGCTGCAGGAATGCGTGGCACAGGAAGAATACGAAAAAGCTGCGGAACTGCGCGACAAGATCCGCCTCTTAGAGAAAGAACTGGAAGAAAAGGAAGGGGGCGCAGAGCATGGCAGTAAATGAACTTTTGCGCAGCAGCCGCCTCTCGTGGCTGGCCGCCGGCGGCAAAGAGAGTGATGTCGTGCTCTCAAGCCGCATCCGCCTCGCGCGCAATTTCCGCGAGATTCCCTTCCCGAACCGCGCGGATTTCAACCAGCTCGCCGAGGTGCGGCTGCAGGCCGAAAAACTGCTGCCGGGCATTGCCGCAGACCTCGGGCAGGAATTTGACATCTTAGACCTCGAACGTCTCACGCCGCTGCAGCGCGATGTCCTCATCGAAAAGCAGCTCATCAGCCGCAATTTCGTCCAGAATCCGCAGCACCGCATCGCCTTTATCACAGCGGACCGCGCGACGAGCATCATGGTCAATGAGGAGGACCATCTGCGCATCCAGTGCATGGCCTCGGGGCTTGACCTCGATACGCCGTTTGCGCGTGCTTCGCATATCGACGATATGGTCGAATCGCAGGTCGACATTGCCTTTGATGAAAAGATGGGCTACCTGACCTCATGTCCGACAAATCTCGGCACGGGCCTCAGGGCTTCGGTCCTTCTGCATCTGCCGGGCCTCGTCTTTACGCGTAATATCCAGAGCATCATGAACATCTCGCCGCAGCTCGGCCTTGCCATCCGCAGTGTCTACGGCGACGAGACGGAGAGCGTCGGCAATCTGTTCCAGATCTCGAATCAGCTGACCCTGGGCTTCTCGGAAGCCGAGATCATCGAGAATCTCAAGACGGCCGTCATGGAAATCGTCTCGCATGAGCGTCAGGCGCGCAAGGCCCTCGCCTTATATATGAAGGAAAGACTCGAAGATGAGGTTTGGCGTGCCTACGGCACGCTGCGCTATGCAAGGCTCCTGTCGGAAAAAGAAGTGCTCGAACTCCTCTCGAAGGTGCGCCTGGGCATTGACCTCAAGCTTATTGGCGAGGTATCCGCAGACTGCTTTGCCGAAATCCTCATCGGCAGCCGCACGAGCTATCTGCAGAACCTTGCCGAAAATGAAAATTTATCCAAGAATGAAATAGACAGGCTGCGGGCACAGCATGTGCGGAGTGCTCTGCTGACCTATGCCCGGAGCCAGGAGGTTCCAAAATGAACTATCGGAATCACTTTACGAGCCGTGCCATCAAGGCCATCGAGTTTGCTCAATACGCCTCGCACGAGCTCGAACAGGATTATATCGGCACGGAGCACATCCTCTTAGGACTGCTGCATGAAAACGGCAGCGTGGCACAGGCGGCCATGGAGGCCGTCGGACTGCGCTTTGACGATGTCATGCAGCGCGTCGAGTCCATGGTCTCGGGGGAAGTCGAGTATCCTGCCGACAATCCTTACTATACACCGCGTGCGAAGCGCGTCATGGAGGGGGCTGTCGAAGAAGCACAGACCCTCGGCCACAATTATATCGGCACGGAGCACATCCTGCTGTCCCTGCTCGAGGAATCCGAGGGCGCGGCGGCGGAACTGCTCGAAGGCATGGGCGTCGACATCGATGCCCTGCAGAACGAGGTCCTCGACCGCATCGACCATCCGCATCCGGCAGACGACGGTCCCGAGCCCTCGCGCGCGGAAAAGATGAAAGCCCGCCAGGCGGGCCAGCTCCTCAAAAAATACGGCCGCAACCTCAATGAGATGGCCAAGGAGGACCGCATGGACCCCGTCATCGGGCGTGAAAAAGAAATCCAGCGCGTCATCCAGATTCTCTCGCGGCGTACGAAAAACAATCCAATCCTTCTAGGCGAACCGGGCGTCGGCAAGACGGCCATCGCCGAGGGCCTCGCAGAGCGCATTGTCGAGGGCTCCGTGCCTTACATGCTGCAGGACAAGAAGGTCGTTTCGCTGTCTCTTGCCTCGCTTGTAGCCGGTGCAAAATACCGCGGCGAGTTCGAGGAACGCCTCAAGGGCCTCATCGACGAGGTGCGCCAGGACGGCAATACCATCCTGTTCATCGATGAGATGCACACGCTCGTCGGGGCCGGTGCCGCAGAAGGCGCGCTCGATGCCGCAAACATCCTGAAGCCGGCACTCTCGCGCGGCGAAATCCAGATCATCGGTGCGACGACGCTCGACGAGTACAAAAAGCATCTTGAAAAAGACGCGGCCCTGTCGCGCCGTTTCCAAACTATTATGGTCGAGGAACCAAGTATCGAAGATGCCAAGAAAATCCTTCTCGGACTGCGCCCCAAATACGAGGACTTCCACTGTGCGCATATCACGGATGAAGCCGTTGAGGCGGCCGTGCGCCTTTCGCACCGCTACATCACGGACCGCTTTTTGCCCGATAAGGCCATCGACCTCATGGATGAAGCGGCTTCGAAGGTGCGCATGAAACAGGTCGCGCAGCCTGAAAAGCTGCAGGAAATCCGCTCGCGCCTCGAAAAACTCGGCGTCGAGAAGGAAGCGGCGATTTCGGCGCAGGATTACGAGCGCGCGGCAGGCATCCGCGACAAGGAGCAGAAGACCAAGGAAGAGCTCGAGGAAGCCAAGCGCAGATTCGAAAAGCGCGGCAAGAGCCGCATCACAGTCACGGCCGACGATATCGCCGATGTCGTGGCTCTCTGGACGGGCGTGCCCGTGCGGCAGATTGCGGCCAAAGAGTCCGACCGCCTGCTCCATATGGAACGCATCCTCACGCGCCGCGTGGTCGGCCAGCAGGAAGCCGTCGAGGCCGTCAGCAAGGCCATCCGCCGCGCCCGCGCCGGACTCAAGGACCCAAAGCGCCCGATTGGCTCGTTCCTGTTTCTCGGCCCGACCGGCGTCGGCAAGACGGAGCTCGCGAAAGCCCTGTCGGAAGCCCTCTTCGGCACAGAGGATGCCATCATCCGCTTCGATATGTCGGAGTACATGGAAAAATATGCCGTCTCGCGCATGGTCGGCGCGCCTCCGGGCTATGTCGGCTACGAAGAGGGCGGCCAGCTCACGGACGCCGTGCGCCGCAAACCGTACTCCATCATCCTGCTCGACGAGATCGAAAAGGCGCATCCGGACGTCTTCAACGTGCTGCTGCAGGTATTAGACGACGGCCGCCTGACGGATGGCAAGGGCCGCACGGTCGATTTCCGCAACACCGTCATCATCATGACGAGCAACGCGGGGGCAAATCTTCTGCGCAGACAGAGCACTTCGCTGGGGTTTGCCGCACATACTACGGAAGCCGAGGAAGAGAAAGAAGCAGAGGAGTCCGCAAAGAAGCGCGTGCTCGGCGAAGTGCGCCACATCTTCAAGCCCGAATTCCTCAACCGCATCGACGAGCTCATCGTTTTCCATCCGCTCGGCCGCACGGAGCTCTCGAAAATCATCGACATCCTGCTGCGCGATGTGCGTGAGCGCCTTGCCGAAAAGAATATCCGCCTCGAGGTCAGCCCTGCCGCGAAGAATATGCTCGTCGACAAGGGCACAGACTTCAAGTACGGTGCAAGACCTCTGAAACGTGCCATCCAGAAACTCATCGAGGATGAGATTGCCGAGCATCTGCTCGCGCGCGATTTCAAGGCCGGCGATACGGTTCAGGTGCGCAAGAACGGCGATAAGCTCGATTTTGTGCGCAAAGACCCGGTCAAGAAAGAAGCCGCTGAGACTGAACAAAAGCCGGCGGAGGCTTTGAGTCATGCGGAAAAATAAGCTGCGTCCGGAAGGATTTTGGGCACAGCTGCAGAATTTCATCATAAATGGCCTATGGTCCATCGTCTGGTTAGGGCGGTGGACCATACGTCTGCTCAGGAAATTTCTGCAGCGTTCTGAGTGATATCGTATTTATATAGAAGGAAAATCTTAGGAGGTGGCTGTCTTGCCGAAAAAGAAAAAGACCGTCTACGTCTGTCAGGAATGCGGCTACGATACCCCAAAGTGGATGGGCCGCTGCCCGTCCTGCGGCGCGTGGAATACACTCGTCGAAGAGACGGTGGCGCCGGAGGCGGATAAGGGCGGTCTGCGCCTCGGCCTTTCTGATGCACAGAAGCCAAAGCCAATCGCAGAAGTTGAAATCGAAGATATGCCGCGCTTTCTGACGGGCTCGGGCGAGCTCGACCGCGTTTTGGGCGGCGGCATTATCCCAGGCTCGATGGTGCTGATTGTCGGTGACCCGGGCGTCGGCAAGTCGAGCCTGACATTGCGCGTCTGCGCCGATGTCGCACGCGGCGGCCGCAGGGTCCTTTATGTGACGGGCGAGGAGAGCACGCGGCAGGTCCGCATGCGCGCCGACCGCCTGCACGCCCTTGCCGACAGTCTGCTCGTTGTCAGCGAGACAAATCTCGAGACCATCGAGACGCATGTGGCCAATGTCAAGCCGGACCTTCTCGTCATCGACTCGATTCAGACGATTTTCAAGCCCGATGTACAGAGCGCGCCCGGCAGCGTCTCGCAGGTCAGGGAGTGTGCTGTTGATTTGCTGCGCATCGCGAAGCAGAACGGCATCGCCGCGTTTGTCATCGGCCATGTAACGAAGGATGGTACTTTGGCCGGCCCGCGCGTCCTCGAGCATATCGTCGATACCGTGCTCTATTTTGAGGGGGAGCGCAATGCGGAATACCGTGTGCTGCGCGCCGTCAAAAACCGCTTCGGCAGCACGAATGAACTCGGACTCTTTGAGATGCGCGATGTCGGCCTCGTCGACGTGCCCGACGCCTCAAAATTATTTCTGTCGGACCGCGAGCAGGATTCGGGCACGGTCATCATCCCGACGGTTGAGGGCACGCGGCCGCTGCTCGTCGAGCTGCAGGCCCTTGTCGCACCAACGCCCTATGTGCCGCCAAGGCGCACGGCGGATTCCGTCGACATCAAGCGCATCCAGCTCCTTCTGGCCGTGCTCGAAAAGCGCGTGCACCTTTCAATCGGTGCCTGCGATGTCTACGTTAAAGTCGCCGGCGGCATCCGCATCGATGAGCCGGCAGCAGACCTCGGCATCTGCGTGGCCATGGCCTCGAGTTTTGCGAACCGCCTGCTGCGCCCAAAGACCATCGTCTTTGGCGAAGTCGGACTCTCCGGCGAGGTCCGCGCCGTCAGTCAGGCCGACCTGCGCGTCAACGAGGCAAAGCGCCTCGGCTTTACGCACGTCGTGCTGCCGATGAAGAATTACCGCCAGCTGCAGGAAAATGACAGCACAAGGGGCATCACGCTTTACGGCGCCGAGACCATCGGCGATGCGCTGCGGCTTGCGATGCCGCGCACTTAAGAACCTGAGACAGAAATATCCTGGAAATATCCCATGGATGCCAGAAAGCGCGTTCCATGTTATAATGGGAATGTAATTTCTGGAAGAGAAAGGATGATTCTGTGAAACTCCTGCACAGTCTTCATAAAAAAATAACAGCCCTGCTGCTCGCTTCTGTACTGGTCCTGCCGCTGCTTTTTTTGCAGTCTGCACCGGCCCTTGCGGAAGGTGAGGCGGGCGCGGATGCACCTGCCGTCAAGGCCGAAGCCGCCATCCTCATCGACGCGGACACGGGCCGCGTGCTCTGGTCGAAAAACGGCGAAGAGCGCCATTATCCAGCGAGCATGACGAAGATGATGACGTGCCTTCTTGGCATCAGCCTGCTGCCGCCCGATGCGAAAATCACGATTTCTGAGAATGCCGCGAACACGGAGGATACGCCGCTGCACATCGCGAAAGGCGATGTCATCACCGCAGAAG
The DNA here is from genome assembly GCF_051886055.1 of Mitsuokella apri. NCBI lineage: Bacteria > Bacillati > Bacillota > Negativicutes > Selenomonadales > Selenomonadaceae > Mitsuokella > Mitsuokella apri. The sequence continues at coordinate 119,637 of NZ_JBJEXT010000028.1, forward strand.
AACTCCTGCGCGGCATGATGATGATGTCGGACAACGGCGCGGCCGTGGCCGTTGCCGAACAGATTGACGGCAGCACCGCACTTTTTGCGGAGCGCATGAATGAAAAGGCCGCCGAAATCGGCATGAACGATACGCATTTTGCCAATCCGAACGGCCTGACGGACCCCAATCATTATTCAACGCCGCATGATATGGCACGGCTCGCCCAGTACGGCATGAAGAATCCCGTGTTCCGTGACTTTGTGCGCCAGAAGGAACGCCAGATTAGCTGGCTTTCACCATCTGGCAAAACGATTCTTGCGGAAAACACGAATGAACTCCTCGGCAAATACGCGGGCCTGACGGGCGTCAAGACGGGCTGGACGAAGGCCGCGGGCGGCTGCCTCGCCGCTTCGGCGGAACGCGGCGGCGTGCATCTCATCGCCGTCGTCATGAAATCCCCGACGGAGAATGACCGCTTCACTGATATGCGCCAGATTCTCGACTATGGCTTCGAAAATGTCACGCTCGCAAACGGTCCGACGACGAAAGACGCCTCGCGCCATGTCTGGGTCAAGAACAGCGTGAACTCGCGCGTGCGCGTGCATCCGGCAGCGGACATTGATTTTCCGGTGCTGCCGGGCGAGGATGCGAAGAAATTCGGCGTCCGCTATGAAGTGCCAAAGGTCCTCAGCGGCCCGCTCTACGCCGGTCAGGTGGTTGGCAGAGCCGTCATCACCTATGACGGAGACCCAGTCGGCAGCGTCGATATGACGGCCGACGAGGCGCCGGCAGGCTTTGGCCTTGGCTCTTGGCTCGTCGGCCTCTTCGAGACACCGCTCAGCTGGTTCTGACCAAGCTGAAAATTGACAGAGAAAATCAGGATATGATATAATAGGCACGTTCATTTGAGCGGATGTGGCGGAATTGGCAGACGCGCTGGATTTAGGATCCAGTGCCGCGAGGCGTATGGGTTCGAGCCCCTTCATCCGCACCAGACATACCGACAGGCAGCATCCACGATGCTGCCTGTTTTCTATTGGGGAGGTTTTCATGAATATCACACATCTGCTGGGCAGGCTCTCATCGTTCCAGATTATCGTGCTGAGCTTTGCCCTGCTGATTGGCTGTGGGGCCCTGCTCCTGATGACGCCTTTGGCCACGCAGAGCGGTCAGGGAGCAACGCCGATGGCTGCCCTTTTTACTGCGGTTTCCGCTTCCTGCGTGACAGGGCTCACGGTCGTCGATACGGCGTCGTACTGGTCGCTTTTTGGGCAGTGCGTCATTCTGCTGCTCATCCAGATTGGCGGCCTCGGCGTTGTGACGATGGCCGTGGCCATCACAGTGGGCACGGGGCGGCACGTGAGTCTCATGCAGCGCAGTACGATGCAGGATGCCATCTCGGCCACGCAGGTGGGCGGCATCGTGCGCCTTTTGCGCTTCATCCTGAAGTTCACGGCCGGCGTGGAACTTCTCGGCGCGCTGCTCCTGATGCCGGTCTTTGTCAAAGATTACGGCTGGGCACAGGGCATCTGGATGGCATTTTTCCATGCGATTTCGGCGTTCTGCAATGCGGGGTTTGATATCATGGGCACGCGCGGCGGCGGTTCGCTCATGGCGTATGCGGCAGACCCTCTCGTGAATCTCACGATTATGGGGCTCATTGTCGCGGGCGGCCTCGGTTTTCTTACTTGGGCGGATTTTTCCGTCAATCGCTTTCACTGGCGGAAATGGAGCCTGCAGACGCGCATCGTCGTGCTCATGACGGCCGTGCTCATTCTGGTGCCGGCCATCGTTTTTTACACGCAGGAAAGCATGGGCACGGGCAGTGCCATGCATTTCTGGCAGTCCCTTTTTCAGTCCGTCACGACGCGCACGGCAGGATTCAATACCATGGATATCGAAGACCTCAGCGAGGGCAGCCGCTGCATCATGATTATCCTGATGCTCACGGGCGGCGCGCCGGGGTCCACGGCAGGCGGCATCAAGACGACGACAGCCTTTACGCTTTTTATGGCCATGCTGGCCGTGCTGCGCATGCGTGATGATGTCGAATGCAGCGCGCGCCGCATCCCGACGGAAACGGTCCGTCAGGCTTTGGCCATCTTCCTGATGTATTTGTTCCTGTTCTTCGGCACGAGCATCTGCATCGGTTTTCTCGACCATGTTTCGATGTTCGATGCGATGGTCGAAGTTTCCTCGGCGCTCGGCACGGTGGGCCTCTCAATTGGCCTGACTGAAAATCTCTGCCCGTTCTCGAAGTGCCTGCTGATGTTTTTGATGTATTTCGGCCGTGTCGGTGCCCTGACGATGATTTACGCGCTGCACAGACGCCGCAAAGCCGCACCGTGCCGGCTGCCCGTCGGCAAGATCACGGTCGGCTGATTTTTCTCATGAGGTGAAAAGATGAAATCCATATTGCTCATAGGCCTTGGCCGTTATGGCCGCCATGTCGCGCGCAAGCTGCACGCCATGCACCACGAGATCATGGCCGTCGATAAGAATGAAGAACTCGTCAATCAGGTGCTGCCGTATACGAACAGCGCCCTGATTGCGGACAGCACGGACCCGCATTTTCTGGAATCCCTCGGCGTGCGCGATTTTGACGTCTGCATCGTGGCCATCGGCGACGATTTCCAGAGTTCCCTTGAGACAACGCTGCAGCTGCATGAGCTCGGGGCCAAATACGTCGTCGCACGCGCTTCGAGCAGCATCCAGGAGAAATTCCTGCTGCGCAACGGTGCCGATGAAGTCGTTTACCCCGAAAAGCAGCTGGCCCTCTGGACGGCCATACGCTGCGGCTCCGACCATCTGCTCGATTACTTTGAACTCAGCCCGAGTTATGCCATTTACGAGATTGCCATGCCTAAGAAATGGGCAGAGCACACGGTCGGGGAGCTCGACATCCGCCGCGTCTATCACGTCAACGTTCTGGGCGTACGCTCGTCTGGTCGTCTGCACGTGGACGTCACGCCGCAGACGGCCCTGAAAACGGAAGATTCCGTCCTGATCCTCGGTTCGAGAGAGTCTCTGGGCAAACTCACCGCGCTTTGAGCCATGGGAGACTGAAGATTTTTGAGAAAGGATACGATGATATGGCTATGGAAACAAAACGCTTATTCGATGAAAATGTCATGCAGAAGACCTGCACGGCTGAGGTATTAAACTGTGAACCGTACAAGGACGGTTATGCTATGGTACTCGACCAGACCGTCTTTTTCCCTGAGGGCGGCGGGCAATTAAGCGACACAGGCACACTGTCCGCGGGTGAAAAGAAGATCAGGGTCCTGCATATCCACGAAAAGAACGGCTGCATCTTCCACGAGACGAAAGAGCCGCTTGAAATCGGCGCGCAAGTCACGGCCGAGCTCGACTGGACCGTGCGCTTTGACCACATGCAGCAGCACTGCGGCGAACACATGCTGTCGTATGCGTTTTTCAAACTCTTCGGCGCGCACAATGTCGGCTTCCATATGACGGCGGACATGGTCGGCATTGACCTCGATAAGGAAATGACATGGGAGCAGGCCCTGCAGGCCGAACGCTTCACGAACCGCCAGATTCAGGAGGACCATGCAATTGCGACGAAGCTTGTGCCGGCCGAAGAAGCGGCGAAGATGCATCTGCGCAAATTCAATGATAAGCTCACGGGCATGCTGCGCATCGTCTCGGTCGAGGGCAGTGACTCGTGCACCTGCTGCGGCACGCATCCGACTTCGAGCGGCATGGTCGGTCTCGTCAAGATTTTCAAGGTCGAGAAACACAAAGAGGGTTCGCGCATCAGTTTCCTCTGCGGCCGCGAAGCCCTCGAGCGCGTCGAAAGCTATATGCTGGCAGCCCTTGAAGCCTCGAATCTGCTCTCCATCAAGGAAACGGAACTGCCGGAAGGCGTGGCGCGCCTGCAGCAGGAGAAAAAGGAAATCGGCGAACGCCTGACGGAGTGCACGCAGAAACTCCTCGACTACCGCCTCGCCGAAATGCAGCAGCATCCGGAAACGACGCAGAATGGCGCCAAAAAATTTATCTTTACGGAAGCGGATATGACGCCGAAGGAAGCCAAGGCCCTGATGAAGCGCCTCGGCGAAATTCCTGAGGCCTTTGCCGCCATTTTCTACCGCAGCGGCGAACGCATCAATTACATGTTCGCATCGTCGGAAGGCTGCGATGTGAACTGCCAGCAGGTCATCCGCACGGTCAATGAAGCTTTCGGTGGCCGCGGCGGCGGACGCCCGAATTCGTGTCAGGGCAGCGGCGCTTATGAGGAAAATTGGCAGGAAAAGGCCAAGAACTTGATGGCGGGCATCTGAGCATAAGATCAAAACATAAAGAAGCAAAAAGCACAAAAAAGGAGATACCCGCCAAACTGCGGATATCTCCTTTTTATTGCTGTGTTTTTCGCTTTAATCAGGCGAAGTAGTTCTGGCCGTTCTTCTGGGCTTCGTACGTCGCGATGCGCTTCTTGATGAACTGCGTGTCGATGTTGCCCGTGCGGAAGTAGCTGTCGCTGAGGATCTTCTGGTGCAGCGAGATCGTCGTCTTGACGCCGTCGATGCGGAACTCCTTGAGGGCGCGCTGCATGATCTTGATGGCGTCGCCGCGCGTGCGGCCGTGGACGATGAGCTTGGCGATCATCGAATCGTAGTACGGCTCAATCGAGAGGCCGGCCGTGACGCCCGAATCGAAGCGGACACGCGGGCCGCTCGGCTCGTGCAGGAATGTGATCTGACCCGGAGACGGCATGAAGTTGTTGTCCGGGTCCTCGGCATTGATGCGGCATTCGATGGCATGACCTTCAAAGTGGATGTCAGACTGCGTGATGTCGAGCGGCTCGCCTGCTGCGATGCGGATCTGCGTGCGCACGAGGTCGATGCCCGTGACTTCTTCCGTGACGCCGTGCTCAACCTGAATGCGCGGGTTGATTTCCATGAAGTAGAACTGATTGTCCTTGAGGTCCAAAAGGAACTCGACCGTGCCGACATTGGAATAGTGCACGCTCTTGGCAGCCTTGACGGCCAGCGTGCCCACGCGTTTGCGCATCTCGTGTGTCAGGGCAATCGACGGCGACTCCTCGAGGAGTTTCTGGTTGCGGCGCTGGATGGAGCATTCGCGTTCGCCGAGGTGGATGACTTCGCCGTAGTTGTCGGCGACAATCTGTACTTCGATATGGCGCGAACGTTCGATGTAATGCTCGAAGTAGTAATTCGACTTCTTGAGGTCGACGAGGGCGTCGAGGATGTTCTTGAGGTCATCCTCGTTATGGGCAACATACATGCCCTTGCCGCCGCCGCCCGAAACCGGCTTCAAAATGACCGGATAGCCGACTTCCTTGGCCATCTTGACAGCTTCTTTGTTGTTCTTCAGCGGCTCGCTGCCTTTGGCCATCGGGATGCCGGACGGCAGCATCGAGGCGCGGGCCACGTCCTTGTCACCGACGAGGCGGATGGTCTCCGGCATCGGTCCGATCCACGTGATGCCGTGCTGCGTGACCTGCTCGGCAAAGTCAGCGTCCTCGGAGAGGAAGCCGTAGCCCGGATGGATGGCATCGGCGCCCGTCTCAAGCGCGGCGCGCAGGATGGAGTCCTTGTTGAGGTAGCTGTCCGTGGCGTCAGCGCCGCCAACGCAGACAGCATGGTCGGCCAGCTGCACGTGCAGGGCGTTTTCGTCGGCTTCGGAGTAAATGGCGACCGTCTCGATGTCGAGTTCTTCGCAGGCACGGATGATGCGCACCGCAATTTCGCCGCGGTTGGCAATCAGAACGCGTTTGAACATAGAGTATTCCTCCTGAATTTAAAATATACAGTCTACAGTCGTGATTTTGCTTGTGATTGTGATTGGATGCATAAGCGAGCAGCGCATGGCTGCGGAAAAAATTAGCAGATATTATAACCAGATGCTAATTTCTAATCTGACTTGATTTTATCACATGCCTGCACGAATTGCAATAATAGCATGAAAAAGCAATTTAGAGTATAATGGAAGCGGATTTTCAGAAACGGATATTATCATAAGGAAAAGGGTGTGAGAAATTGACCGAAATTGTTGCCGAAAAACTCAAGCTGCTGCCGGACAGCCCCGGCGTCTACATCATGAAGAACGACCGCGGACAGATCATCTACGTCGGCAAGGCCGTGGTGCTGAAGAACCGCGTGCGGCAGTACTTCCAGCAGAACAAGAACCATTCGCCAAAAGTCAAGGCCATGGTTTCGCATATCGCGGATTTTGAAATCATCATGACGCATTCGGAGGTCGAGGCGCTGATTCTCGAGTGCAATCTCATCAAGAAGCACCGGCCGCATTACAATATCAGCCTGAAGGATGATAAGAGCTATCCGTACGTCAAAGTCACGGTCAACGAGGAATTTCCGCGCGTTTTTCTCACGCACCGTGTGCTAAAGGACGGCGCGCGCTATTTTGGCCCATATACGGATGTCACGGCCGTGCATCAGAGCCTGAAGCTCCTGCGCAAGCTTTTTCCGCTGCGCACCTGCCGCCATCTGCAGGACAGGCCGTGCCTTGAATACCATATCAAGCGCTGCCTCGCGCCGTGCGTGGGCAAAGTCACGAAGGAAGATTACGATGTCATGATCCGCGCCGTGCTGCTCTTTCTGGAAGGCCGCACGGAAGATGTCGAGCGCGAGCTCAAGATGCGCATGGAAAAAGCAGCGGAGCTCTTCCACTTTGAGACGGCTGCGCGCCTGCGCGACCAGCTGCGCGCCGTGCAGAAAATCGCCGAAAAGCAGAATATCGTGACGGGAGCCGGCGACCAGGACGCCATTGGCCTCGCGCGCTCGGAAATCGGCGTCTGCGTGCAGATTTTCTTCATCCGTGCGGGCAAGATGATTGGCCGCGAGCATTTTCTGCTGCAGGGCAGCGAGGAAGAGAGCGACGCGGGTATTCTCGAGGCCTTTCTTTCGCAGTATTACCACCGTGCGGCCTTCGTGCCGCGCGAGATTTTGCTGCCGTTTGCCATTGCGGAAGACGAGAAAAAACTGCTCGAGAGCTGGCTGACGGAGAAGAAAAAAGGCATTCATGTGCAGCTCCTTGTGCCGCAGCGCGGCACGAAGCGCGATATCGTCGCGATGGCCGCAGGCAACGCGGAAAAATACCTTGCCGACGAGGCAGCGCGCCTCAAGCAGGCCAATGACCAGACGATGGGGGCCGTGCGCGAGCTCGGCAAATACCTCGGCCTCAAGAAAGAGCCTTACCGCATGGAGTGTTTTGATATCTCGCATATTCAGGGCTCGGAGACCGTGGCTTCGATGGTCGTCTTTGAAGGGGGACTTCCCAAAAAGTCGGACTATCGCCGCTTCAAGATTCACAGCACGGAGGGCAAGCCCGATGACTTTCTCTCGATGCGCGAAGTCACGACGCGCCGCTATGTCGGCCTGCCCGAAGAAGAACTGCCGGACCTCATCGTCATCGACGGCGGCAAGGGGCAGCTCTCCTCGGCTCTCGAAATCATTCGGCAGGCGGGCGGCCATAAGGATGTGCCCGTGGTCGGCCTTGCGAAGCAGTTTGAACTCGTCTTCAAAGAAGGAGAGAGCGAGCCTGTCGTACTGCCGCGCCACAGTCAGGCCCTTTATCTCATCGAGCGCATCCGCGATGAGGCACACCGCTTCGCCATCACGTATCACCGCAAACTGCGCGGCAAGCGCAATCTCGTTTCGGTGCTCGACCATATCGTCGGCATCGGCCCGAAAAGGCGTCAGGCTCTGCGCACGCATTTTGGCACACTCGCCCGTATCCGCGAAGCCGGTGTCGAAGAACTCCTGCAGGCACCGGGCATGAACCGTCCGGCCGCCGAAGCTGTGTACCACTTTTTTCAGGCACAGCGCGAGTTGAGACGGAAAGACTGAAAAGACCGAACGGAAAAGAAAAAAGAAGAAAAGAAGGAAAAAACTATATGAAAATCATAGATCTGCATGTTCACTCACTTGTGTCAGACGGCAGCTACACGCCGCATGACCTCGCCGTTCATGCCAAAGAGGTCGGTCTTTCGGCTTTTGCCCTGACCGACCACGACAACATTGCGGGCAACGAAGAGGCCGCGGCCGCCGCGAAGGAACAGGGCGTGGACTTTGTAAACGGCATGGAGCTCACGACGGATTTTGAAGGGCGCAAGCTCCACATCGTCTGCCTCGGCTTTGACAAGGAGCATCCGGCTTTCCAGAAGCTCTATCAGCAAATGCGCCGCGTCAAAGAAGGAAAAATTCCGGAAATCATCGACTATGTGCGCGGAAAAGGCATCGATATTTCACTGGAGAAGGTTCAGCCGTATGCCTATGGCCGTATGGACCGCTACGCCGTCATGCGCTATCTCGTTTCGCTGCACCTTTACGACCGCGCGCAGCCGCTCTGGGACAATTACCTCGACCCTGCTGTCGCAATGCTCGGGCTCGACCAAAATGTCCCTGCAGAGGAAGCCCTGCCCGTCATTCATGCGGCCGGCGGTGTGACGTCGCTCGCGCATTTCCATAAGAACATCGGCCTCAAGGGACTGACGCGCGCCGAGCAGGAAAGGGCCATCGTGCGCCTGCACGAACTCGGCCTTGACGGCATGGAGCGCTGGTACCCGAATTACACGCAGGAAGACCGCGACTTTGCCGCGTACATGATTGAAAAATATCGGCTGCTCACGACGGGCGGCACGGATTTTCACGGCTCGAACCGCCCGAATATCGAGATGGGTCATGGCATCGACGGCAATATGGCCGTTCCGTACCGCGTTTATGAGAAAGTTATTCTTTCCTGCAAAAAATTTCATAAATAATGAAAGGGAAGCAGGAAAACGGCAGGGAAACCGCGAATTTAAAGAACGTAACAGATTGAGGAACAGACAGGCCCTGGCCTGATAATCAAAATGTTATAGAGCACAATAATAGGAAGTTATTTTATTTTAAGGAGGCTTTTCTGATGAAAGTTTGGGTTTGCACAGTCTGCGGCTGGATTTACGACGAGGCAAAGGGAGATCCGGATTACGATCTCGCACCGGGCGTTCCGTTTGAGGACCTGCCGGATGATTTCGTCTGCCCGCTCTGCGGCGTAGGCAAGGATATGTTTGAAGAACAGTCCTGATAATTTCATATTGGACAATTGAAGAGGAACTCATTGGTTCCTCTTTTATATTTTTTAGGTTCATTGCGGCGTGTTGTTGGAGTATTCTCTGAATAAATGATGCTAATTATGAAATAAAAAGTATACAGGATGCATTGATTTTTTGACGATACTTTGCTATAATTTACACGTAATGAATCATAAATCTGATGCATACTTTGTTGGCATTCCGAAAGCGGTTTCTGACAAGATGCGCAGAAAGACGCTTTCAAATTATAAGGAGGCAATTTATTATGAAGGTAACAGTTGTTGGTGCAGGTAATGTTGGTGCTACGGTCGCAAACGTTCTTGCTACGAAGAAGTTCTGCAGCGAGGTTGTTCTCGTCGATATCAAAGATGGTGTCCCGCAGGGCAAAGCAATGGATATCATGCAGACGGCTCATATGCTGAACTTTGACACGACGGTAACGGGTGTCACGGCAAAGGTTGACGATCCGGAAGGCTACGCTCCGACGGCTGGTTCTGACGTCATCGTTGTAACTTCCGGCATGCCGCGTAAACCGGGCATGAGCCGTGAAGACCTCATCGGTGTCAACGCTAAGATCGTTAAGAGCGTTGTTGACCAGGCCCTCAAGTATTCCCCGAATGCTTACTTCATCATCATCTCCAACCCGATGGACGCTATGACGTTCCTGACGCTCAAAGACACGAAGCTTCCGCGCAACCGCATCCTCGGCCAGGGCGGTATGCTCGACAGCAGCCGTTTCCGTTATTTCCTCGCACAGGCTCTGACGAAAGCTGGCTATCCGGCTACGCCGGCTGACGTTGATGGCATGGTCATCGGCGGTCACAGCGACAAGACGATGGTTCCGCTCGTCAGCTATGCAACGCTGCGCGGCATCCCTGTAACGCAGCTCCTGAGCAAGGAAGCTCTTGACGATGTTGTCGCTCAGACGAAGGTCGGCGGCGCTACGCTGACGAAGCTCCTCGGCACGTCCGCTTGGATTGCTCCGGGCGCTGCAGCTGCAACGATGGTTGAAGCCATTGCTCTCGATGCTAAGAAGCTCATCCCGTGCTGCGTCTACCTCGAAGGCGAGTATGGCGAGAAGGACCTCTGCATCGGCGTACCGTGCATCCTCGGCAAGAATGGTCTCGAGAAGATTGTCGAAGTCAAACTCGACGGCGAAGAGAAAGCAAAATTCGAGGAGAGCGTTCAGGCTGCCCGCAACACGAACGCAAAACTCGGTGCTGCCCTCAAATAATTGCCTCTTTAAAAGCAAAAGTCGCATAACAAAAGCTCCTGCTTGGCAGGAGCTTTTTTGTGTCTCATTTGACCATGGGGAGCGGTCTGCGCTATGATGAAAGTAAGAAATAATTTATCAGGAGGATTTTTATGCAGGACGATGCCTTTTATATGAAAATTGCACTGGAAGAAGCGCAGAAGGCCTATGACCTTGGGGAAGTGCCGATTGGGGCAGTTCTCGTCGATAAAGAGGGGAATATCGTCTCGCGCGGCCACAATATGCGCGAAATCTGGCACGATGCGACAGCCCATGCCGAGATGATTGCGATTCGCGAGGCCTGCGAGAGCCTGGGCCGCTGGCGCTTGTCGGGACTCACGCTCTATGTGACGATTGAGCCGTGCCCGATGTGCGCCGGTGCCATCGTCATGAGCCGTGTCGACCGTGTCGTCTACGGCAGCACGGATGCAAGGGCCGGTGCCTGCGAATCCGTCTTCAATATCCCGGGCAATCCGACCTTGAACCATCGCCCAGAAATTACGGCCGGCGTCCTGCAGGAGGAATGTGCCGGCATCATGAAACGCTTCTTCAAGATGCGGCGCGAGCAGCAGAAGGAACTCAAAAAGCTTAAAAAACTTAAGCAGCAAAAGGGGGCAGCAGAAGATGAACCTGCAGAAAAAGATGAAGATTGACATGCTGCACGGTCCTTTGGCAGGGCCGATGATCATCTTTGCCCTGCCGCTCGCGCTGACGGGTGTGCTGCAGCAGCTCTTCAATACGGCCGATGTTCTCGTGCTCGGGCAGTTTGTCGGCACGGATGCCCTGGCAGCAGTCGGCAACAACTCGCCAATCATCGGCCTGCTCGTCAACCTCTTCATGGGCGTTTCGCTCGGTGCCAATGTCGTCATTGCGCGCTTCATCGGGGCACACGATTTAAAAGAAACGATTCGGGCCGTTCATACGTCCTTCCTGCTGGCTTTGATTTTAGGTATTTTTGTCGCCGTCATCGGTGAGCTCATGGCAAGGCCGATGCTCGAGGCGCTTTCGGTGCCGGATTCTGTCATGCCGCTTGCAGAGCTCTATCTGCGCATTTACTTCCTCGGCATGCCGGCCATCGGTCTCTACAACTTTGAAGCGGCGATTTACAGGAGCCGCGGCAATACGTGGATGCCCTTAAAGGCACTGGCGGCGGCGAGCGGGCTCAATATCATCCTGAATCTCGCGGCTGTGCTCGTTTTTTCTTGGGGCGTGGCCGGTGTGGCGGCAGCGACGGCCGTTTCCAATTATCTCGCGGCCTGGATCCTTTACCGCGGCCTCTGCCATGAACACGGCATCATCCGCCTTGAGCCCGGGGCCATCCGCATGGAAAAAGCGTATGCCAAAGAAATTCTGCGCATCGGCCTGCCGGCCGGTATTCAGGGCATGGTGTTCTCGCTGTCGAATCTCGTCATTCAGGCGGCCATCAACAGCCTTGGGGCGGTCGTCATGGCAGCCTCGACGGCGGCTTTTACGGTCGAAATCAATATTTACGTGCTGCTCATCGCCTTTGGGCAGGCCGTGACGACGTTCGTGAGCCAGAATTACGGTGCGGGCAATCTCGCGCGCTGCCGCAAAGCCACAAGAGTCGGTTTCAACGTGACGATGTTCGTGACCGTCGTGCTTTCGGCACTGGCCTGCATTTTCTCGGATGCACTTTTGGCCCTGTTCAACGACAATCCTGCCGTCATCAGCGTCGGCCGCATCCGCATCTACTACATCATCGGTTTTTACTTTCTCTGCGTCTTCATCGAGATTCTCTCCGGCGCCCTGCGCGGCTACGGCTATTCGCTGCCGCCGGCCCTTTTAATGCTCGTGACGGTCTGTGGTGTCCGCATCACGTGGATTTACACGGTTTTTGCCGCGGAGCCGACGTTTAAAATCATCATGATTGCCTATCCAATCAGCTGGGCCGTGACAGCCGTGCTGCTCATCGGCATTTACGCGTTTTACCGGCAGCACATCAAGCCGTTAGCGCCGCGGCTCTGAGTTTTTCTGGTTCAGCCATATGCTCCAAGGCTGCTGAAAGTCCGACGAACGGTTTTCTTTGACATATTCGGCAAATTTTTGGATATTCTGCCAGCGCTCACCCTGACTGAGGTCTGCGCCGCCAAGTTCATATTGACGGCGCACAGCCTCTGCAGGTGTGCAGTCAGGCTCGGCGAGCAGTTCATAGAGCACCATAAACGTCGTCGTGCGTCCCTGTCCTGCCTGACAGTGGAAAAAGAGCCAGCCGTGATTTTTCGGCAGGCTGCGGTAAAAATCGACAAATTCGTCGATGACGTCAGGTGTTGGCCATTCCATATCGGTTGCGGCAAAGCGCTGGTAGCCAAGACCGGCCTGATGTGCGAGTCCTCGCTCCGTCGACCAGCTCGCAGCTTCTTCCGCAAATAATTCTTTGATATGCTCTTCATCATAGCGGCCCATCGGCAGAGCCCGGACGAATGTTCCGGATGTTTTCTGCAGGCGGGCTGTTTCGTCTTTTTCGACATCGACTGCCGAAAGGCCGCGGTTTGCTGCATTCTGCGGCCCGTGCCAGCTCACGGCCGCATCGTTTAAGAAGCCATGGGACTCCTGCCGCAGGTCGATATCCCAGACAGGCGTATCGGGAGAAACTTCGAGAAGCTCAGGCAGATGCGCGAGAACTTCCTTTGTCGGCTGTCCGCTGCCCGCGATTTTGAGGCTTTCGTCACGCCGAAAATGAATCGGTTCGCCGCTGCTGACGGCCGCGTCAAGGCGCCAGGCTGGTTCTGCCGGAACTGCCGCTGAAATCAGCGGCGAGACGAGCAGTAAAATCAGCCAGCTCAGGCAAAGGAACGAGAGGACTGTTTTTTGATGTATAAGACGTATCGTGGGAAAAGGCAAGGGGCAGCATCCTTTCTGTTTACGGAAATCGATGTATGAAGGTGAAACTTCTATAGATAAAATGCATAATACCGTCTTCATGATAAGCATTTCAACGGACAGGGAAATCCTGCTAAAATAAAGGCAAACAGGGAATCGAGAAAAGTTTTTTGCTTGAGCCCGACAGGCTTTCAGGTTATATAAGTTATATAAGAAGTATATAAGAAGGAAAGGAAGAATATCAAGATGTTAGGCAATTTTACATACTGCAATCCGACGAAACTCTACTTCGGTAAAGAAGCTTTGGAAAATCTGCATGGCGAATTGAAAAAATATGGCCAGAAAGTCGCGCTGGTCTATGGCGGCGGCTCCATCAAGAAAAACGGCATTTATGATGCTGTGACGAAGATTCTTCAGGAAGAAGGCAAAGATGTCGTCGAAATCGCCGGCGTCATGTCGAATCCGACCATCCATAAGCTGCGCGAAGGCGTGGAGACTGCCAGAAAGCAGGGCACGGAGTTCATTTTGGCCGTGGGCGGCGGCTCCGTCATCGATTATGCCAAGGCTCTGTCGGTTTCGGTCCACTGTGACGAGGACCTTTGGGAGAAGTATTTCGTCAAATTTGAAGAACCGGACTGCGCGACGCTTCCCGTCGGCACGGTCCTCACGATGGTCGGCACGGGCTCGGAAATGAACGCTGGCTCGGTCATTACCTATCCAGAGAAGAAACTCAAGATTGGCCATGTGTTTGCTGATGAAAAAATCATGCCGCGTTTTTCTATCCTGAATCCTGTTTACACGATGACGCTGCCGAAATATCAGATGACAGCCGGCATTTACGATATCTTCAATCACATCTGCGAGCAGTATTTCTCCGGCACGGATGACAACACGAGCGATTATCTCGCCGAAGGGCTGATGCGCAATGTTATTGAGGCCGGCCGCAAAGCTGTCGTGAATCCCGAAGATTATGAGGCCCGTTCGAATCTGATGTGGGATGCGACTTGGGCACTCAACACCCTGATTGCCAAGGGCAAGACGACGGACTGGATGGTCCATATGCTGGGTCAGTCCGTGGGCGGCTGCACGAATACCACGCATGGCATGACGCTGGCCGCTGTATCGCTGCCGTATTACAAGTTTATCATGAAGGATGGTCTGCCGAAATTTGTCCGCTTTGCGAAAAACGTATGGAACGTCGATGCTGCAGGTAAGAGCGATGAGCAGACTGCCGAAGAAGGCCTTGCAAAGATGAAAGCTTGGATGCAGGAACTGGGCCTTGTTCTTCATCTCAAGGAACTTGGCGCGGATGAGACCATGCTCGACGACCTCGTGAACGGCACGCTGATTCTTCAAGGCGGCTATCGTATATTGACAAAAGAAGAAATCCGCACGATTTTCCGTCAGGCCATGTAAAGATGCCTGACGTGCGATTCATGCAGTTAAAAAGACCTGCTGTCTGTCAGCGGGTCTTTTTTGTTGGCAGACGAAAAAAGATGCGCTATAATTGTTTTCAATATAATTTCGATAATTTCACATCATGAGAGGAATCAATGAATGACAAGACGTGAATTTATTTTAGCCGGCCTCGGGCTCATAGGCGCAGCTTCTGCGGGCGGTGTTTATTCCTACGTGCATCGGCCAAAATTTGGCGAGCTGCCATCGGGGGAACGCTTAAGGCGCATGCAGGCCTCGCCGCATTACCATTGGGACCATTTTGAAAACCTCGTGCCTGTGCCCGTGATGTCGGAAGACGAGGGCGAGCATGAAAACCGCCTTGTGGCCACGTGGAAATTCCTGTTCGGTGATAAAAAAGGGTTGGTGCCCGATAATCCCCTGCCATCTGCAAAAACAAATCTTCTGGCTCTGCCGCGCGAGCAGGATGCCGTTGTCTGGCTCGGTCATTCGAGCTTTTATGTGCAGCTCGGCGGCCATCGCATCCTCATTGACCCCGTATTCAGCAGCTATGCTTCGCCTTTATGGTTTATCAACCGCGCGTTTGCAGGCTCCAATGTCTACACGGCCGAGGATTTTCCCGAAATCGATGTGCTGGCCATGAGCCACGATCATTGGGACCACCTCGACTATCCGACGGTCATGGCCCTGAAGTCAAGGGTTCATCAGGTCGTCTGCCCGCTCGGTGTCGGCGCCTATTTTGAGCAGTGGGGCTTTGATGTGAATCGTATTCATGAGGAAGACTGGGATACGGAAATCAAGCTTTCGGATACGCTCTCCGTTCATATTCTGCCGTCGCAGCATTTTTCCGGCCGTTTTCTCAAACAGAATCCGACGCTCTGGTGCGGCATGGCCTTCATCACGCCGCAGCGCAGCCTCTATTATACGGGCGATGGCGGCTACGGCGAACATTTCAAGGCCATCGGCAAAAAATTCGGCGGCTTTGACTGCGTGCTCGCGGAGAACGGCCAGTACAACCTTGCGTGGCATCCGATTCATATGCTGCCCGAGGAAACGGCCAAGGCTGCTGAAGATGTCGGGGCGAAATTCGTCATTCCTGCGCACAACAGCAAATTCGCCTTGGCGCGCCATCCGTGGCAGGAGCCGATGGCAAAACTGCAGGCAGTGAGCAAAGGAAAATCCTACCAGATGCTGACACCGGAAATTGGCGCTCTGGTGCGTTTTGACCGGATGGAAACGTTCTCGTCCTGGTGGCAGAAGGCCTGAACATCGCCTAAAAAAGCATTCTGTGTCTTTTTCAGGCAGGGGGCTGTGCTCGTTTTTTCAGTTCGTTGAGGAAGGCCTCGCTGGATTTTGACAGCAGGCGGTATTTTTTCCAGACGACGACGGCCGTGGTCGTGAGGGCCGGCTCGAACGGGATGAATTTGAGATGGCCGGTCTCAAGCTGCAGCAGTTCATCGATGCCAATGGCGTTGCCAATGCCCGCGCGGATGAAGTGCGAGACATTGCCAATGAGGTCGAAGCGGCCGACAATATGGAGCTGCCCTGGGGAGATTTTCCCGCCTGACCAGCTGGCATAATCATAAGTCCTCGTGTTCTGGCGTGAGGAAATGAAAAGCGGCATCTCCCTGAGGTCCTCGGGGGTGATGCCTTTTTTGGTGGCCCATTTGCTGTCATTGCGCGTCACGATGCCAATGTGAATGGGCTCGGGCAGGCGGATATAATGATAATCTTCAAGTGAGAACGGCTCAATCATCAGCGCAAAGTCGATGAGGCCGTGCACGAGTTTTTCCTCAACCGTATCGGCATTGCCCGTGAAAAGGTCCACAGTTAGCTTCGGATAACGGCTGTGCAGGTCGGCAAAAAGCTCGGCGAGCAGATGCATGCAGTAGGTTTCGCCCGCACCGATGCGGATATTGCCAGAAAGATCGATGGTGTCGTTCTTGATTTCGTCCTCGGTCTGATTCACGAGCGCGAGAATTTCTTCCGCGCGCTGCCGGAGGTGCATGCCGTCCTCGGTTAAAAGCGTGCTGCGGCTTGTGCGCGTGAATAGTTTCTTGCCGAGTTCGTCCTCAAGGTCGGCAATCTGCCGCGACAAGGTCGGCTGCGTCACATGCAGCACATTGGCGGCCTCCGTCATGTTCTGCTCGCGGGCCACGGCCAAAAAATAAGCAAGCGTGCGAAGTTCCATATTATCAAGCCTTTCTTTCCATATATGATCTATCATCTCATTCTGTAGTATCTGCTCTCATTTTACAGGGCCGATGATTTTTTGACAATCTCTATAATACGAAAAATACATAATACGACCTAATGTATAAGCATTTCACATTACGATGCCATCCTGCTATGATAAAACTATCAAGAGAGGAAAGGAGCGAAAGATATGCACGATGAACTCCTTGACGCTGGCTGCTCGCCGGAATGTCAGGCAGAGTACGATGCCCTGCCCGACGATGAGGCGCGTCTCTGTTATCTGAAACGGCATAGACGTCATCTGGTTGAGAATCTGCACCAGCAGCAGGAAATGCTTTCCTGCCTCGATTATATGATTTTTACACTTGAACAGCATTCGAAAGGACGGGAGATCGTATGACGCTCGATGAAATCAAGAAAGCAAGTCCCTTTGCCATCGGCGGGGAAAATGTCAACTATGCACAGTATTTTGATGGCAAGAGCTATTTAAATGGGCTTTCGCTGCAGCAGGTTTATGTCGGCAATGTGACATTTGAGCCGGGCTGCCGCAATCACTGGCACATCCACCATGCAAAATCGGGTGGCGGCCAGATTCTTCTCGTCACGGCCGGCCGCGGCTGGTATCAGGAGTGGGGCAAACCGGCAAGAGAGCTTAAGGCCGGTGATGTTGTCAATATCCCTCCGGAAGTCAAGCACTGGCACGGCGCGGCGAAGGACAGTGCATTTCAGCATCTGGCCATCGAGGTGCCGGGCGAAGAGACAAGCAATGAGTGGTGCGAGCCGGTGGACCCGGCTGCCTACGATGCTCTGCAGTGATACTATGAAATACTGAAATCCATGAGGTAAAAGAATGAAACAGAGTGGCAGAAAAAAAATTATGGCTGCCCTGCTTGCAGGTGTCATGCTTTTCGGCAGTGGTTTTTCGATGAAAGAGGCAAGTGCTATGGAACAGAATAATAACGTTAAGACAGAAACGCAGAAAAAGGCCGTAAAAGTTGTGCAGACGGCCGGACGTGACCAGCTCGGCGATTTTGCACCGGATTTCGCGCGCTACAACGATGATATTCTCTTCGGCGAGGTCTGGAGCAAGAACGACGTGCTTTCGCTGCACGACCGCAGCATTGTGACGGTTTCCGCGCTCATCGCGCAGGGCATTACGGACAGCTCGCTCAAGTATCATATCGGCGAGGCCAAGAAAAACGGCGTGACAAAGGCTGAGATGGCTGAAATCATCACACAGGTTGGCTTCTACGGCGGCTGGCCGAAGGCCTGGGCAGCATTCCGTTATGCCAAGGAAGTTTATGCAGAATAACACAGATTGAATGTGCGGAAAAGAAAGCGGGATGAGGACATGAACCGCAGAGAATTTCTAAAATTGACCGGCATGGGCGCGATGACGATATTGTTGAGCGGCTGCGGCCTGTCGGCTCTGCTCGATGGACAAAAGGATAAGGCACAGGGCGCGGCTTCAAGTCCCGGTGCTGTTTTCGGGAGGCAAAATATGAAGATAGTGGTGATTACCAGCAGTCCGCATCCACACGATGAGTCCACGTCGATTTATCTCGCGGACCGCTTTACGAAAGGCGCGGAAGCTGCCGGACATGAGGTGTTCACATTTGACGCTGCCAACAGCGAGACGCATCCGTGCCGCGGCTGCGACCAGTGCCATATGGACGGTCCGTGCATCTTCAAGGATGACATCGAGAACACGCTGATGCCGAAGATGCTCGAAGCCGACCTGCTCGTCTTAACGACACCGCTTTATTATTTCGGCATGTCGGCACAGCTCAAGACCATCGTCGACCGTTTTTATTCGCGCACGGGCAAACTGCATAACAAAAAGTCCATCCTGATTGCCACGGCCTACAACCGCGACGACTGGACGATGTCGGCTCTTGTCGACCATTACGACACGCTGGTCCGCTACATGGAGTGGCAGGATGCCGGCAAAGTGCTCGGCATCGGCTGCGGCTCACGGTCCCTTGTCGAACATTCTCAGTTTGGCGACATGGCCGAGAAGATGGGTAAAAATCTGTGATATTTTGATATTTTATAGAAGGTGACTGTTGTGAGCAAAAAGCTCGTAGCTTATTTTTCCGCCACGGGGACGACAAAACGCGTGGCGGAGCGCCTGGCTAAAGCCGCCGGTGCGGACCTTTTCGAGATTGTGCCGGCCGAGCCGTATACTTCGGCAGACTTAAACTGGACGAATAAAAAGAGCCGCAACGTCCTCGAGCGCGATGACGATGCGTCGCGTCCGGAGATTGTCGGCAAGGTCAAGAATATGGCGGACTACGATACTATTTATCTGGGATTCCCGATTTGGTGGTACATCGCGCCGCGCATCATCTACACATTTGTAGAAAGCTATCATTTCGCAGGCAAGAAAATTGTGCCGTTTGCAACCTCGGGCGGCAGCGGCATGGGCAGGACCGTAGAAGACCTCAGGCGCATCTGCCCCGAAGCCGACTGGCAGGCGGGCAAAGTACTCAACGGTTTCTCGGATAGCAAACTCGCAGACTGGGCTAAATCCTATTAAGAAACGGAGCTGAACTTATGAAAATCAAGAAAATCCTGATGCTCGTTCTGGGCGTTATCATGGCCGTGGCTCTGGTCGGCTGCGGCTCGAGTGATTCGGCCGGTGCTTCGGGCTCTTCTTCGCAGAAGGCCGTCGTAGGTGAGAATTCTTCGTCTTCGTCGGATTCAACGCAGCAGGCTTTGGGCAGGAAGGCTCTGGTCGTTTACTACACGAATACGGGCCGCACGGAACAGGTCGCGAAGGATCTCGCAAAAGCCAAGAACGCCGACATCATGAAAATTGAACCGACAAATGAATATACGAAAGAGGACCTCGACTACAACAATCCCGACAGCCGCGTCAGCAAGGAGCATGACGACGAGTCCCTGCGCGACAAGATCACGCTGAAGAAGACGACACCGGACAATTGGGCCGAGTATGACACGGTCTACATCGGCTACCCGATTTGGTGGGGCATTGCCGCTTGGCCGATGAATGCCTTTGTCAAGGGCAATGACTTCACGGGCAAACATGTCGTGACGTTTGCCACGGCCGCGAGCTCGCCGCTCGGCAGCAGCGGACAGCTGCTGAAGGAAATGGCCGGGGGTAAGGGCGACTGGCAGGACGGTACCTGCTTCACGGGCCGCATTGACGATGCCAAGGTCGCAGAATGGGCCAAATCCCTGAAGTAATCTGCGGACAAAAAAGATTTTTAGCGGAAAGAGCAGGAACGATGTGATCGAAACACATCATTCCTGCTTTTTCTATAGAGAAAGCTTTCATAGATGAAACGTATTGCACTGCCTAAGATATAAGCATTTCACATTACGGGCATATCTTGCTATGATAAAAGCAGAAAAGGAAAAGACCATCGGGGCAGATTTATTGAGAAAGGAAGATGAACATGCTGGAACGATATAGAAAAGATTTGCCGGGCCTTTTGATGAGTCTGCTCGTTTTGGCAGGCCTTGTCTACGCCTGGCTCTGCTTTACCTGCGTCCTGCGTCAGGGGCACGTTTCGGAAGATGACTATGTTCATATGACACAGCAGATTGTGAAAGACAGCGTCAAAGAGGGGCCTATGCCGGCCGCTTGGGACTATGAGAAGAATTTGAATGAGGTACGGCCATGAGATATTTACTCGATGTACTTTTGCTGCTGCTGCTCGTCTTTGAGATGAGTTTTCTCTATCTGCCGCCGTTTTTCCATGAAGTCGTAGGGGCTGCTCTGCTCATCCCGATTTTCGTGCACCTCTATCAAAACCGTTTTTTCTTCAAAGCTTTGACAAAGGGCAGATGGTCTCTGCCGCGCGTGCTCGGGGCAGCTGTCAATCTGCTCCTCGCTGCAGCGTGCCTGACGTCGATGATCAGCGGCTGTCTGATCTCAAATATTTTGTTTGCCGATATCATGCCTTTGTCGCTGCGCAGCAATCCTGTGCTGTTTTCGCTGCACAGCGCCTCGGCAAGGTGGTTCCTTGTTTTTGCCGGTCTGCACTTTGGTCTGCATGCAAGTGTTTGGTGGCAAAAGCTCCAACGCACGGCGGGCATCACGAGCCGTCCTTTTCCTGCGAAGGCCCTGATGGGCGTGATGGGACTGCTGCTTGCTGCGGGCGGCATCTATGCGGCCCTGCAGGATAAGCTTTTACAGAGGCTGGAAGGCGCACATGTCTTTATGACGCCGGCTCTGCAGTACGACACGGCTGGCTATATCCTGACGCAGCTTGGTATGTTCCTGCTCTTTGCCGAAGCGGGCTGGCTGCTCTGGCAGTTGGCCCTTCAGCGCAGGCCTTGATATACGGACCGGACAAAAGAAAAGCCTTGCTCCTTATATAATGGAAGGAACAAGGCTTTTTTATTTGTCGTCGCGTTCAGGCAGCTTCAGGCAAGGCCGTGAGCTTTGCACCAGTCGTCAATTTTTTTGTAAAGCGGTGTGGGCACGTGGTATTTTTTTCCGAGCGTGACAATGCGCGAGACGAGGCCAGAGAATTCCGACGGACCGCCCGCGGCGACGTCGCGCTGCATCGAGGTCGTGAGGCCCGGTGCAAAGGCATCCATGAGCCTGAGGTCCGTCGCGACGAGGTCGCGGTCGAACGTGACGCCCATGGCATGGCCGAGGGCTTCGACTTCTTTGACGAGGCCGATAAAGGTCTCGCGGACTTCCTTATTCTCCTGAAAAGCTTCGCTCGTGACGCCAAAGTAGAGACCGGCCGCGCCCATCGGCGAGACGAAGGAGAACTTCGTCAGGGCATCGCGCTGAATGTCATCGGTGAAATGGGCGTGGATGTCGGCCGCGCGCATGATTTTTTCAAGCTCTGCAGCTTTTTCTGCAAGGCGGCTGTCCTGTCCGGGGCGGAAGCCGTAGAAGACGCGCAGGATTTCCTGCGGCTGCTCGATGACGCCGGGGCCGCTGCGCTTGGCAAAGACGTAGATGCAGCCGTCGAGCACGGTCTTATCGGGAAGTTTTTCCTGCATGACGGCACCTGTGCCGAAGACGTTGAGAATCGGGATGACGAGGGTGTCGGGGCCCGCGATGCGGCGCGTGAGCTCGATGGCCGCCTCAAGGCTGTAGTACTTGACGCAGATGAAGAGCACATCGGGTGTTTCGTGGTAGTCCGCGACGGGCAGGGCTTTGCAGGGCTCGATATGGATATCCCCGCGATGATTCGTGTGGATGGTCAGGCCCTTTTCCTGCATGGCCTTTAGATGTGCGCCGCGCGCGAGGAACGTCACGTCATTGCCGGCATTGGCAAGGTAGCCGCCGATGACGCCGCCCGTGCCGCCGACGCCGAAGATGGCAAATTTCATATCAATGAAGCTCCTTTAGAATTTCCAGATGTTCAGGCCGGTCTCGGGGCTCTTGACGCGGTCGACCGTGCCATTGAGCTTCGTGATGACGATTTCTGCCGTCGCACTGATGTAGGCTTCGTTCAGGTGGCCGCCGTGCGCGAGACCTTTTTCGTCGCCGAGGGCGATATGGAAATGGCTGTAGGGCTTGCCGTTCATCGTGTCAATCGTGCCGGTCAGCGAGAGCATCTCAAAGGCACCTTCAAGCGTATTGGCGTAGTATTTCTGTTCCGGCACATTGTAGACGCCGATGACGGCCTTCTTGACCGCACCGAGTCCTTGTACCATGGCGAGCTCGATTTTTTCCTCAGCTGCGACCTTCATGAGGGATGCGACGATTTCGTCATTGGGGTCGAGCCGCACGAGCAGATGTTTTTTATCAATTTTCGTATATTCCATGGGAATCACCTCTTGTATCTTATTCGCTTTTTCCGGCGGGAATCCTGCTTTTATGAGGCTGGTCAGCAGCCTGCAGGCATCTGCCGCTTAACATATTTTTTACATGCGGGAGCTGGACAAAATTGCGGCGTTGGTAATATAATGAAATGCGGAAAAGTTGGCAGTATGCAATGAGAAAGGAAGGTGGGAACATGGACGATCACCCTAGTACGATAGATCCCAAGCGAAGAACAGATACGAACAGGGAAATGACGTCCATCTCCTGCCTCTGACAGCTGGTGGAGTCTTCCCGCTGAAAGGAGATTCTATCCATGCTGCAAATTTATAAATCCCTTGAGAGCGGCCCGCTGCAGGAGCTGACGCTCAAAACACTCGAGAAGGGGGCTTGGATCAACATCGTCGATCCGACGCCGTACGAGCTCAAAGTCGTCAGCAATCTCACCGAGGTTGACCCCGACTTCCTGCGCTCCGCACTCGATGATGAGGAACGCTCGCACACCGATGTTGAAGAGAACTCGGTCATGGTCCTGACGAATGTGCCGGTGTTCCGCGGCGAGGACAGCTACGATGCCCTGCCTCTAGCCATCATCGTGACGGATGAGTACATCATCACCGTCTGCCTCGAAGAAACGCCCGTCATCACGGAATTCAATGAGCGCACGTCGCGCCTGTTCCGTACGTATAAAAAAACGCGCTTTCTGTTCCAGATTCTTTATAAATCGGCGACGTACTTTCTGCGCTACCTGCGCCAGATTTCGAAGCTCTCTGATGAAATCGAGGATCAGCTGCGCCACGATATGAAGAACAGTGAAATCCTGCGCCTTTTGGAGCTGCAGAAAGGCCTGACGTATTTCAACGCGGCCATCCGCTCGAACGGCGCCGTGCTCGACAAGCTGCTGCGCATGCGCAATAACACGAGCCTGACGCCAATTCTCAAGGCGTACGAAGAGGACGAAGACCTCCTCGAGGATGTCATCATCGAGAACAAGCAGGCGAAGGAAATGGTCGAGATGTACAGCAAAATCCTCGCGCGTCTCGCCGATACGTTCTCGTCGATTATCTCGAACAACCAGAACCTCGTCATGAAATTCTTGGCGGCCATGACGATCATCCTCGCCATCCCGACCGTCGTCTCGAGTTTCTTTGGCATGAACGTGCCCGTGCCGTTTGCCGACAACAGCCACGGCTTCCTTTATGTCATGTGCATCGCGTTCGGCATCAGCATCGTCAGTGCCTATGTGCTCTGGCACCGCGATATGTTTTGAGGAAAAATGATGATACTTGCCGAAGCAAAACTTCGGGTCGGCGTTATTTACGGCGACTCTGAAAATCACGAATACGTCTATATGCCGGCCAGCGAGCTCGGCGTCAAAGACCCCGTCTGCGTTTACGAAGACAGGGAAGGGCGCTTCGATGTCGATATGCACGAGGCCCTGCGCCTCATTCGCGTGCGCAGCCTGAAGCCGGCGAAGCACCCGATTTGGGGTGAGAGCTCCTGCTGACAGGGGCTTCGCTGCAAAAAAAAGACGATAGAAGAAATATGCCACGATGTCGTGTCGTGAGTGTCTCTTCTATCGTCTTTTTCTTTTATGATTTTACTTTATTTTACTTTGTCAGCACGACGCGGTCGATGAGTGTGCCGTCTTCGAGATAGCAGGCCGTGCTGAGCTTTTGCGGCGAAGCGGTCAGCGTCAGGTAGTTGCGGTAAACGTTCGGGTCGGACTGGTCGAGGCTGACTTTGTCGAAGGTCTCGTCAGGCGGCACGAAGTAGCGCTCGTTGCCGGCAGGGCCGAACATCAGATAGACGGGGCCGTGGTCCGCTGGCTTTTCGTCATAGATATGACCGCGGTTGCGGTAGGTGTGCATATGGCCCGTGAGCACGAGGTCGATGCCGAGCGCGTCAAAGGCTTTCATGAAATCGTGGCCGACATCGCTGATGCCGCCGGCATGGCCGGCTTGGGGCTGATATTCATCGTAGGCGATGATGTCCTTGTGCATCAGTACGACCTTCCAAGGTTTCTTGGTGCTCTCGGCATCATGCTTGAGCCAGAGCAGTTCTTCCTGCAAAAGGCCGGGTTTTAATTCATTGAGCTCTTCAAACTGCGTGTTGAGCACGAGGAAATGCACGGGGCCGTAGTCAAAGGAATAGTAATAGCCGTCAAAATTCCGGCTGCCGTTAGGCGGCACGGAAAATGAGGCGAGATAGCGGCGCGGCAGGGCAAACTGCCAGTCGAGGCTGTAGCATTCGTGGTTGCCCATGACCGGCACAAAGGGCAGCGTCTTAGCCCTGCATTCGTCGAGCACGGAAAAAAACGAATCCCAGTGCCACGAAGACTGGCCGTTGTCCGTGAGGTCGCCGAGGTCCGCGAGAAACGCGGCATCTTTTTGGCGGGCGAGGGCTTTTTGCAGGAGACTCTCAAAGGGCGCATATGTCTCGCCGCATTGGGAATCGTCGATAAGCAGGGCCGTGAAGGCCGTGAGCTCCGCCGCAGGCGTCACGATGGCAAGAGAAAGGGCTTCATCGGCCATCATAATCGTGCCGTGATATGTCGAAGCGGGCTGCAGGTCATTTAAATGCACGGTGTAAAACGTCGTGGTCGTGTCGTCCTGCAGCAGGGTATTGGCCTCGGGCGTAAAGGACGCTTCCGTACCGTCGGGATTTTTGAGCACGAAAGAAGCATTCTCACGCGCTCCGTCTGTCTGCCACATAATGGTGCGGCTGCGCGAAGCATCCTTCGTGATGATTTGGCGCGGGAATTTTATTTTGAGGTCCATGGCGGCGGCCGGCACGAAGCGGCCGAGTCCGAGCGCTAGAAGGGCGCTCGTGCAGAGCTTTAGGAAATTTCTTCTGGTCATATGGGACATAATGCCTCCGTTTTTCTTCTATTATAATACAGGATGAGCCGTACTTCTTATGATTTTGCTGTGATATGGCAGGATTTTCACAAATTTTCTCGTAATATTAACTTAGTAATGTAAAGAAACACCATGGAAAAAACATGGATTACAGGATAGAGGAGGGATTTCCATGTCAATTCTTGCAGCTGTGGCTGTGCCGCATCCGCCGATTATTCTGCCGGAAGTCGGTCAGGGCGAGGAGAAAAAGATTGCGAAGACGAGTGCGGCGTATCAAGAGGTCATGCAGCGCGTCGCGGCACTTGAGCCGGATACGGTCGTCATCACGAGCCCGCATGCGACGATGTACAGCGATTATTTCCATATTTCACCGGGCAAAAAGGCCATGGGGGATTTTGCGGCCTTCCGCGCTCCGGAAGTGCAGATTGAAGTCGATTATGATGAAGCCTTTGCGAAGACGCTCGCGGCTAAATGCATGCAGGAGGACCTGCCCGCAGGCTTCCTCGGCGAGCGCGAACCTTCTCTTGACCACGGCACGATGATACCGCTCTATTTTCTGCAGCCGGAGCTCACAAAGCCCGTGAAAGTCGTGCGCATCGGTCTTTCGGGACTCTCTGCCGACGTGCATTACCGCTTTGGCGAGCTCATCCGCGAGACAGCCGATGAACTCGGCCGCCGCGTGGTCTTCATTGCAAGCGGCGACCTCTCGCATAAACTCAAGGCCGACGGTCCTTACGGTTTTGCCAAGGAGGGGCCTGTCTTTGACCATGATGTCACGGAAGCTCTGGACCGTGCGGACTTCCTCTCGCTTTTGACTATTAACCACGACCTTGCCGAGGGGGCGGCCGAGTGCGGACTGCGTTCGTTCTGGATTATGACGGGTGCTTTGGACCGGCAGAAAGTCGCAGGTGAGCTTCTGTCATATGAGGGAACCTTTGGCGTCGGCTACGGCGTGGCTTATTTAAAGCCCCTGGGCGAAGATGATTCGCGCGATATCGGCAGGCAGCTGCTGCAGAAGGAAAAGAAGGACATCGAAGCCCTGCGCGCGAAGGAAGACGGCTATGTACACCTCGCGCGGCTGAGCCTCGAGACGTATGTCAGAAGCCATGTCGTCCTGCCCGTGCCGAAGGATTTGCCCGAGGACCTGCAGGACAGGCGGGCCGGCTGCTTTGTCTCCATCAAGAAGGAAGGACGCCTGCGCGGCTGCATCGGCACGCTGGCCCCCGGCAGGAGGAATCTCGCCGAAGAAATCATCTGTAATGCCGTTTCAGCCGGCATGCACGACCCGCGCTTCCCGCAGGTCACGCCCGAGGAACTTCCTCGGCTCGTCTACGACGTCGACGTGCTCTCGGAGCCCGAGCCCATCGACTCGCCGAAACAGCTCGACGTCAAGCGCTACGGCGTCATCGTGCAGTGCGGCGAACGCCGCGGCGTGCTGCTGCCGGACCTCGCCGGCGTCGACACCGTCGCGCAGCAGATTGACATCGCACGGCGCAAGGGCAATATCGGCGCCAAAGAGAAATACACGCTCTGGCGCTTCGAGGTAACGCGCCATGTCTGAAGCTGCAGAAAAAACAGCCGCCTATGTCATCTGTACGCTCTGCCCGCATCACTGCCGTTTAAAGGAAGGGGCCGTCGGCTTCTGCCGTGTCCGCAGAAATGAACATGGCAGAGTCGTATCGCTGAATTATGGCAAACTGACATCGGCGGCCCTTGACCCGATTGAGAAAAAGCCGCTTTACCACTTTCATCCGGGCAGTTTCATCCTGTCAGTCGGCAGCTTTGGCTGCAATCTGCGCTGCCCGTTCTGCCAGAATTACACGATTTCGCAGGCCGGGGCTGATGGCTTCGAGGGGGAAAGGCTGCCCACGGAGCAGGTGACGCCAAAAGAAATCGCGGCTGCCGCGCAGCGCCTTGAAGAAACTTCTGGCAATATCGGCGTGGCCTTCACGTACAACGAGCCTTTAGTCGGCTATGAATTCGTCTATGATACGGCGAAACTGCTCAAGGAGAAAAATCTTGCCGTCGTGCTTGTGACGAATGGCCAAATCGAGAAAGAGCCCTGGGGAAAACTCCTTCCTTACGTCGATGCCGTGAACATCGACCTCAAGGGTTTTACGCAGGATTTTTACAGCTGGCTTGGGGGCAGTCTTGAGACAACAAAAGCCGCCATTTCCATGGCGGCAGCAAATCACGTACATGTGGAGGTCACGACGCTCGTGATTCCGGGGAAAAATGACAGCCCTGCGGAAATGGCAGCGGAGGCAGAGTGGCTCGCCGGGATTTCCCCTGAAATCCCGCTGCATCTCTCGCGGTATTTTCCGCGCTATCATGTAAAGATCCCCATGACGCCGTATCCTACGCTGAAAAACTTAGCGGCGATCGCGGGGCGCCATCTGCGTTTTGTCCATCTCGGCAATGTCTGACTTATGCTTTTTATGCTTCCGAGGCTTTCTTGGCCGCGCGCTTTTCGTAAATCCAGGCCCCGACAATCAGCAGAACGGCAAAGATGCAGACGACGATGAGGCGTGTCGGATCCTCCTGATGCGTGATTGTATCGTGGCCGATGATGGCCTCGATGCCCGTTGAGGGGAATTTGCCGACAAATGAGGAGATGACGTAATCGCGCATCGACATGGCGGAGATGGCGCCGAGTGCGTTCAGAAGGATGGAAGGGAAGTACGGGACCATGCGCGCGATCAGCATGACGACAAAGCCGCGCTTGCCGCTGTATTTATCGAGGTTCGCCAGCGTCCTGTGCTTGCTGATGATTCTTTCGGCCGCATCGCGGAAGAAGAAGCGCAGCAGCACGAAGCTCAGCGTCACGCCGACGGTCTCAGCGACGACGGACAGGAAAATGCCCCAGAAAATGCCGAAAATCAGCGTGTTGGCCGTAGAAAAAATGATGGCCGGCGGGAAGCCGAGCGCGTTGACAAAAAGGGTCAGCAGGAAGCTGAAGAGCACGGCCCAGGGACCAAATGAAGCGATGTAGACCGCTGTTTCCTTGATATCGCCGCGCGACAAAAGTCCCACAAGGTGCGGAAAAAACGCCGGATTAGCCAGATGGATGATGATGATGAGCAGGACGATGGCCAGAGCTGCAGCCACCTTGACCATGTTCATGGATTTTTTGATACGCAAAAGCAGACCCTCCTCAAACTGCTGCAGGCTTTCTCTAGAGGCTCAGCAGTTTCAATAAGACACAGTGTCATTATATCATTTCTTCTATGGAGATTGTATGGAGATGGCACGATTTTCCGCAGAGTTTTGACGAGTTTTGCCGGATCATTTGCCGGATTGATGGAGATTCGTCCGATTCTATGATAAAATAGAGGGTATAGTCTTTTAGCGAGGAGGAGTCAATATGCGGGAAATGCTGCCGGGCTTCCTGACAGCTGTATCACTTGCCGTTTCTCTTTTGCTGCTGCCGACTCTTTTTGTGCAGGCGGGAGCGGATTTTATGGGCGTTTACACGGCGTCCATGTTCATGGCCATAGCGGGCTGCCTGATTTTTGGCAGGCTTGGCCTGCCCGTGGCGGCAGCTCCTTCCGCAGCGCTTTCGGCGTGGCTGGTTTCCGTCATCATCCTTGCGCACGGCGTGAGCTGGCAGATGGTGCTCTTCATGGGCGCAGCCGTTTCGCTCGTGCTGACTTTGCTTTTGGGAATCCTCATAAAGTCGGGCCGGCTTAAAAGACTGGGCAGTCTCTTTCCTGCGTGCATCGCGGACGGCCTGCGCGGGGCCCTCGGGCTCATGCTGGTCTTTCAGGGATTCTATCAGGGGCATCTGCTGCTGGGGAGCCCGACCGGGCTTCTGCAGCTCGGCAATCTTTCGGACCCCGTGGCGTATCTTAGTCTTGCGGGCATCATCGCGATGCTTGCGCTCATGGCGGTCAAAAACCGCTTTGCCGTGCTCGGCGGCGTCTTTGTCACAGCACTGCTGGCTTTTATCGGCGGCTTCTGGGTCCTGCCGGACGCGCCTTTTTTCCTGCCCGAAGGCCTCGATAAGACGGGTCTTCAGCTCATATTCATGAATGGGTGGGATAATATAAAAGCGTGTGATTATGTCAATCTCACGCTTTTCCTGCTGCTGTACCTCTGCTTTACGAGCTGGGGCGGTCTTGCGGCCCTGATGCCGCAGGAAAAACGGCAGGAAGAGGGCCGGATGGCAAAGTCCGTGCTGACGCTCAGCGGCCTGAGTTTCGTCTCGTGCCTTTTGGGCTCGATGCCCCTTGCGCCCGCACCGGAGTCGGCCGTGGGGCAGTCCCTGGGCGGACGCTCCGGACGCATGGCTTACTTTACGGCGGCATTTTTGCTGCTGCTGCTCTTTGCCGAGCCGACGATGAAGTCCATGGCTTCGTTCACGGCCATTCTCGCGCCGGCCCTGTTCGGTGCGGGGCTCGTGCTGCTGCAGGATTTTGCGCGCGCCTTTGCGGGCGGACTGCCCGAGAAGACGGCGGCAGGGCTGCTCTTTTTGCTGCTGCCGCTCACGCAGAACATTGCAGCGGGAATAGGCGCTGCCTGTATCGCCTATGTCAGCCTCAAGATTCTGGCCGGCGAAAGCAGGGAAGTCAGCGTATTCCAGCGGCTGCTGGCCGTTCTCTTCATCCTGTATTTTTTCTTTGGCTTTTGGTCCATCGTATAGGTTTAAAGTAGTTTGCAGTATTGAAGTTTTAAAGTGCGTTTGAGTTTGTAGTTTGATAAGGAGTGTTCGTATTCGTGTCAAAGCATTGGAATTCTTATGGAAAATATTTGTTAACGGGCGTTGTTCTTGGTTCGTTCCTGTTTTATGCACCAACCGTCACAGAGGCAAAGCGTGTCCATAAGGCACCGCAGAGCAGCGCGGAAGTCACGGTAGCGGTACCGGATGTGGCTGAGAGGGCACAGAAGACGCGCGTGCGTGCGCATCAGACGGAGCCGAAACTCGATATCCATCAGGACCTGCGCGGGGAAGACCAGCTGCATGCGACGTCCGAGAAAGAACTTTCGGGCGGCAGCGATTTCCAGTCGCGCATTCACAATATCCTGTATCCGTCGGATGGGGCGGCTTCATCCATGACGCCGCTTGCCGTGCCGGCCACGGTCTCTGCCTACGATGATTCCATCATCGGTACGCCGCTTGCCAGTCAGGAACAGTGCGTGCGCTATCTCTTAAGCAACAATCCGTATCCTGACATCACGGTCTCGCCGCAGCAGCTCGTTGCCTACTATTATGAAGAAGGCGCGCGCGAGGGCATCCGTCCGGATGTTGCCTTTGCTCAGGCCCTGAAGGAAACGGGCTTCTTCCGCTATGGCGGCGATGTTATCCCGCAGCAGAACAACTACTGCGGTCTTGGCACGACGGGCGGCGGCGTCAAGGGCGCGTTCTTCCCGACGGCACAGCTCGGCGTACGCGCCCACATCCAGCACCTTTTGGCCTATTCCTCGACGCGCGAACCGAGTGAGCCGGTCGTGGACCCGCGCTATCAGCTCGTGCGCGATTCCTACGGCACGCGCACGCTCGGCAAATGGGAAGACCTCAACGGCCGCTGGGCCGTACCTGGCTATACGTACGGCCAGAGCATTCTCTCGATGTTCCGCGCCATGCTGACCGAATAACGAGTGAAATATGAGGCTGCCTTCGGGCAGCCATACTATATTAGAAGAATTCATATATATCTTTGTCGTGTTTGTTTTATTAGAAAGGGATGAAATCACTAGATGATTACAGTCAATAATGTCAGCCTCCAGTTTGGCAAACGTGTCCTTTACAAGGATGTCAACCTCAAATTCACGCCGGGCAACTGCTACGGCATCATCGGTGCCAATGGCGCCGGCAAGTCGACATTTTTGAAGCTGCTGGCAGGCGACATTGAGCCGACGGGCGGCACGATTGAAATCACGCCGGGCGAACGCCTCGCCGTACTGCAGCAGGACCATTACGCCTACGATGATTACGAGGTCCTGCGCACGGTCATCATGGGCCACAAACGCCTCGTGGAAATCATGGACGAGAAGGACGCGCTTTACGCCAAGCCGGATTTCTCGGAAGAGGACGGCATGCGTGCTTCGGAGCTTGAAGCGGAGTTTGCCGAGCTCAACGGCTGGGACGCGGAATCCGAGGCTGCGCGCCTCTTGAATGGCCTCGGCATCCCGGAAAATGAGCACACGATGAAGATGGCAGACCTCACGGCGAAGGAAAAAGTCCGCGTGCTGCTCGCTCAGGCCCTGTTCGGCAGCCCGGACATCCTGCTGCTCGACGAGCCGACGAACCATCTCGATGTCGAGTCCATCAACTGGCTCGAGGATTTCCTCGCGAACTTCCCGAACACGGTCATCGTCGTTTCGCACGACCGCCATTTCCTCAATCAGGTCTGCACGTACATCTGCGATGTCGACTACGGCGAAATCAAGCTCTACGCCGGCAACTACGATTTCTGGTACCAGTCGAGCCAGCTCGCGCTGCAGCTGCAGAAGGAGCAGAACAAGAAGGCCGAGGAGAAAATCAAGGAACTGCAGAACTTCATCGCGCGTTTCGCCGCCAATGCCGCGAAATCCAAGCAGGCGACGAGCCGCAAGAAGCTGCTCGACAAAATCAAGGTCGAGGATATCAAGCCGTCTTCGCGCCGTTATCCGTACATCGCCTTCACGCCGGACCGCGAGGCCGGCGACCAGCTGCTGCAGGTCGACGGCATCTCGAAGTCCGTTGACGGCGAGCAGGTCCTCAAAAATGTCAGCTTCACGCTGAAGCGCGGCGATAAAGTCGCCTTTGTCGGCCCGAACACGCTCGGCAAGACGATGCTCTTTAAAATCCTCATGGGCGAGGAGCAGCCGGACGAGGGCACGTTCAAATGGGGCGTGACGACGACACAGGCGTATCTGCCTTCGGACAACTCTGCGTATTTTGACGGCGTGGACCTGAACCTCGTCGACTGGCTGCGCCAGTATTCGAAGGATCCGGACGAGACGTTCGTGCGCGGCTTCCTCGGCCGCATGCTGTTCTCGGGCGAGGAAAGCCAGAAAAAGGCCTCGGTCCTCTCGGGCGGTGAGCGCGTGCGCTGCATGCTTTCGCGCATGATGCTCTCGGGCGCCAACGTGCTGATTCTTGACGAGCCGACGAACCACCTCGACCTCGAGTCCATCACGGCGCTCAACAACGGCCTGATTGCCTTCAAGGGCACGGCTCTCTTCGCCTCGCACGACCATGAGTTCGTGCAGACGATTGCGAACCGCATCATCGACATCACGCCGGACGGCGTCGTCGACCGGCTCTCGACGTACGATGATTTCTTAGCGAATGAAACGGTCAAACAGCAGCTTCAGGAGAAGTATAAGAAGTAAGGATAAGGTCCTATGCTCGATAAATTCTTGCAGAATGCGATAGAGGATGCAGGTGCCACGGCGCGCCTGCGGGAAATGATTGCGGTTCTTAGAAAGCGCGAGGTCGTGCGCGGCATGACGCCTGTCAAACTGCGTCAGGTCCTTGAGGACCTCGGCCCGACATTTGTCAAGCTCGGCCAGATTATGAGCATGCGCCCTGACTTTCTGCCGCCGGAGTACTGCGATGAGCTCATGAAGCTGCAGACCGGCGCCAAGCCGCTGCCGTTCCACGTCATCCTCGAGGTGATTGAACGCGAATACAGCCGCCGCTGGAATCAGATTTTTGAGTTCATCGACGAAGAGGCTTTAGGCTCGGCTAGCATTGCGCAGGTACACCGCGCCGTGCTGACTACGGGCGAGAAAGTTGTCGTCAAGGTTCAGCGCCCCGGCATTTACGAAATCATGAGCAAGGATATCGTGCTGTTAAAGCGGGCGGCGACCCTCCTCAAGATCATCAGCCATTCGCAGGATGTCCTCGATTTCAACATGGTGCTCGATGAGATGTGGACCATTGCCAAACAGGAGATGGACTTTCTCATGGAGGCGGACCATATCGAAGAATTCGAGCACCTCAACCGCGATGTCGACTACGTAGGCTGCCCAAAGGTCTACCGTCAGCTCTCGACCCAGCACATCCTTGTGCTTGAATTCATCGACGGCATCCGCATCGATGATTTCGATGCCCTGCGCGCCAATGGCTACGATATCAATCAGCTCGGCCGCCATCTCGGCGAAAATTACGTCAAGCAGATCATCGAGGACGGTTTTTTCCACGCGGACCCGCATCCCGGCAATATCTGGATTCGCAACGGCCGCATCATCTGGCTCGACCTCGGCATGGTCGGCAGGCTCTCGAGCCGTGACCGCCTTTCCATCCGCAAGGCGGTACTGGCCCTCGCGAATCACGATACGTTTGAAATGAAGGCAGCCGTGCTGTCACTCGGTGTCGTGCGCGGCCGCATCAATCACACGGCCCTGTATCAGGACATCGATGCCATGATGGCGCAGTACAGCTCGCTTGACTTCAATTCGCTGCAGATGGGCGTTTTGACGCGCCAGATCATGAACATCCTGCGCGTCCATCACATCGCCTGCCCGCAGGGGCTCTCGATGTTCGCGCGCGGCGTGCTGACCATCGAGGGCGTCATGCGCCTCTGCTGCCCGAAGGTCAGCTTTGTGGAGATTTTCGCCAAGAGCCTGTCCCTTGACTTCAAGAAGAATTTCAGCTGGCGCGACGAAATGGACAAGGTCAAGCGCGAAGGCCTCGTGCTCATGCGCAAGTCGGCCCAGCTGCCCGAACAGATCTCGGACATCCTGAAGATGACGATGAGCGGCCAGACCAAGGTCAATCTCGACCTGACGGGCTCGGAAGAGCCCTTAAACCGACTCGACAAGATGATCAACAAAATCATTTTGGCCGTGCTCTGTGCAGCCCTGCTTTTAGGTTCAAGCACCATCTGCACGACGAATATGACCCCGAAAATCATGGAAATCCCGCTGCTCGGCTTTGTGGGCTACCTCATTGCCTTTTTCCTGAGCATCCGCATCATCTGGGAAATTCACAAGGGCGTCTGACAAAAATATAAAATGGTCAATGAAGACCTGCTGCTTTTGCGGCAGGTCTTTTTATTTTGAGTGGCGCGTTTTGAGAGGACATGATAGAATGACAATGAACATAAGAAATTTTTGTTTTGGTTCAGGCATTGACAATATGGTATCTGGAAATACAGTATCTGGGAAGGAAGAACGAGCATGAGCATGAGAGGCATACGCGGTGCGACGACTGTGGAGCACAATGAAAAGGAAGAAATCTGGCAGGCAGCAGCGGCGATGATGAAAGAGCTGCTGGCCAAAAATGAACTGCATACGGAGGAGATCGGCGCGGTGATCTTCAGCATGACGGAGGACCTCACGGCGGCATTTCCGACGGCCGGTGTACGGAAACTGCCGGGCTTTGACCTTGTGCCGCTCTTCGATGCGCGCCAGTGTGCCATCGAAGGCAGTCTGCCGATGTGCATCCGCGTGCTTGTGCTCGCAGATACGGAGAAAAAGCAGGCGGATATCCATCACGTCTATATGGGACGCGCGGTTTCCCTGCGTCCTGACATCGCCTGAACGATATGGAATTGATATCAGGTCATAAATTTTTGAAATGGCCCCTGTACTTTTCCTAGAAAATCTTGTAGAATATACCTTGTGAGAGGATTCATTAGGAATTTTCAGAATCAAGTGGTAAGGAGAGATACACTTTGAGTAACATCGACACCAAATGCGTAAACGCCATCCGTGTTCTTGCAGCGGATGCCATCCAGAAAGCAAAATCCGGTCATCCGGGCCTGCCCCTTGGCAGCGCACCGATGGCTTATGAGCTCTGGGCCAACCACATGAACCATAATGCGAAGGACCCGAAATGGGCCAACCGCGACCGTTTCATCCTGTCCGGCGGCCATGGTTCGACGCTTCTTTACTCGCTGCTCCATTTCTATGGCTACGGCCTGACGATGGACGACATGAAACAGTTCCGTCAGGACGGCTCGCTGACGCCGGGCCATCCGGAGTACGGCCACACGGTCGGTGTTGAAGCCACGACGGGCCCGCTCGGCGCCGGCATGGGCATGGCTGTCGGCATGGCCATGGCTGAGGCACATCTCGCTTCGATGTTCAACCGTCCGGGCTATCCGGTCGTCGACCACTACACGTTCGCACTCGGCGGCGACGGCTGCATGATGGAGGGCATTTCCTCCGAGGCGTTCTCGCTCGCTGGCACACTCGGCCTGTCGAAGCTTATCATTCTCTACGATTCCAATAAGATTTCCATCGAGGGCAGCACGAATATCGCCTTCACGGAAAATGTTCAGGCCCGCATGCGTGCGTTCGGCTTCCAGACCATCACGGTTGAGGACGGCAACGACCTCGAGGCCATCGGCAAGGCCATTGAAGAAGCCAAGGCCGATAAAGAACATCCGTCCTTCATCACGGTCAAGACGCTCATTGGCTACGGCTGCCCGGCAAAGCAGGGCAAGGCCAGTGCTCACGGCGAGCCGCTCGGCGAAGAGAACGTCAAGGCCATGAAGGAGAACCTCGGCTGGCCGGAGCCGGATAAGTCCTTCAACATCCCGCAGGATGTTTACGACCACTATGCAGAGCTCGCCAAGAAGGGCGAGGCTGCTGAAGAAGCCTGGAACAAGATGTTTGCCGAGTACTGCGAGAAGTTCCCGGAAGACAAGGCACGCTGGGAGAAATACCACACGGCCGTCAACGCCGAGGCCCTCTACAACAACGACGAATTCTGGGCTTATGAGGACAAGGCCGTCGCTACGCGCAATCTGTCCGGCAAGATGATCAACCGTCTCAAAGACATCATGCCGAACCTCATCGGCGGCAGCGCCGACCTCGCGCCGTCCAATAAGACGCATATGGAAGGCGAGGGCGACTTCAGCAAGACGAACTATGCGGGCCGCAACCTGCACTTCGGCGTCCGCGAGCTCGCCATGGCAGCCATCGCCAACGGCCTGACGCTGCACGGCGGCCTGCGCGCTTATGTCGCGACCTTCTTCGTCTTCAGTGATTACACGAAGCCGATGGTCCGCCTCGCAGCACTCATGGGCATTCCTGTGACGTATGTCTTCACGCATGACAGCATCGGCGTTGGCGAAGACGGCCCGACGCATGAGCCGATTGAGCAGCTCGCCATGCTGCGTTCGCTGCCGAATATCAACGTCTTCCGTCCGGCCGATGCCACGGAGACGGCTGCAGGCTGGTACCTCGCTGCTACAGCTACGAAGACCCCGACGGCTCTCGTCCTCACGCGTCAGGCTCTGCCGCAGCTCGCCGGCTCCTCGAAAGAAGCCCTCAAGGGTGCTTACGTCGTTTCGGAAGCCAAGGATGCCGAAAACATGGACGGCATTCTGATTGCCACGGGCTCTGAAGTATCGCTGGCCATTGAGGCACAGGAAGAACTCGCTAAGAGCGGTCTCGATGTCCGCGTCGTTTCGATGCCGTGCATGGACCTCTTCGAGAAACAGGATGAAGCTTATAAGGAAAGCATCCTGCCGAAGAATGTCCGCGCCCGCGTAGCCGTTGAGGCTCTCTCGAGCTTCGGCTGGGGCCGCTATGTCGGTCTCGACGGCGCTACGGTCTGCATGGAAAGCTTCGGCGCTTCGGCACCGGCAGCAAAGCTCTTCGAGAAGTTCGGCTTCACGAAGGAGCATGTGACGGAAGTTGCCATGAAAGTCATCGCCGCCAACAAATAATTTACAAAAGTAAATTTGTATACTGTAAAGGCCTGCTTTCTGCAGGCCTTTATTTTTGTAAACATTTTCATTTTATGTGTGCTGTAAGAGTACAAAAAGGTCTGTTTTTCTGGCATAAACGAAAAAAGACACGCTAGACGGCGTGTACACAGAAATCTTTATAAAATAAGTGTTGACAAGGGTTTTGGTGGGTGTTATATTATAGGAGTGCCTGATTTAAGCGCACGATTTAGTGATACAGGAGAGTGAAAGCAATGACACTGGATGCACTGAAAGGCGCCAGTCGGGTGATGGGTATCAAGCAGGTTACCAAAGCTGTGAAGCGCGGTGCTGCAGAAAGCGTTTTCCTTGCGGATGACGCCGATGCACATGTCACAGAGCCGCTCCAGAAACTCTGCAGGGAACACGGTGTTCCCGTTGAGCACGCGGCGACGATGAAAGACCTCGGCAATGCCTGCGGCATTGAAGTCGGCGCAGCAGCAGCGGCAGTCCTCAAACAGCCTATTTGTTAAAAACTCAGGAACTTTGTTTCAGGGTTTTAATAAATAATAAATTCTCAATATGAAGGAAGGAGGTGCATGTATGCCTACTATCAATCAGTTAGTTCGTAAGAGCAGAAAGAGCATGCAGGAGAAGTCCAAAGCACCAGCACTCAAGAATTGCCCGCAGAAACGTGGTGTTTGCACGCGTGTTTACACGTCTACGCCGAAAAAGCCGAACTCGGCTCTGCGTAAGGTTGCCCGTGTTCGTTTGACGAACAGCATCGAGGTTACCGCATACATCCCAGGCATTGGTCATAATCTTCAGGAGCATAGCGTTGTTCTGATTCGCGGCGGTCGTGTCAAGGACCTGCCAGGTGTTCGTTACCACATCATCCGCGGCTCGCTCGATACTGCCGGTGTGCAGGATCGCGGCCAGGGCCGTTCCAAGTACGGTGCGAAGAAAGCCAAAGCGAAGAAGAAATAAGAAACGGATTCCTGCCTGAGGGTGGGAGATATATGCTAATGAAGAAGGAGGTAAAACAATGCCAAGAAAAGGTTCCGTACCGAAGCGCGACGTACTGCCGGATCCGGTGTACCACAGCAAGACGGTTACGAAATTCATCAATAAAGTAATGCTTTCCGGTAAGAAGAGCGTTGCTGAGCGCGTCGTTTATGATGCGTTTGAGACGATCCGTGCCAAGACGGGCAAGGATCCTCTCGAAGTTTTTGAGACTGCTCTCAAAAATGTTATGCCGGTCCTCGAGGTTCGCGCACGCCGCGTCGGTGGTGCTAACTACCAGGTTCCGGTTGAGGTCCGTCCGGACCGCCGTATGACTCTCGGCATCCGCTGGATCGTCAATTATGCTCGTCTCCGCGGTGAGAAGACGATGGATGAGCGTCTTTCCGGTGAGCTGATGGATGCAGCCAACAACACTGGCGCAGCTATCAAGAAGAAGGAAGATACGCATAAGATGGCAGAAGCCAACAAGGCTTTCGCTCACTATCGTTGGTAAGACTCAGTCTCCCGCTGCTCAGGCAGGGGGAGGGTTCAAAGAAGGAGAACAAAAGTGGCAAGAGAGTATTCCCTTGAAAAGACTCGTAACATCGGTATCATGGCTCACATCGATGCCGGTAAGACGACGACCACGGAGCGTATCCTCTTCTACACGGGTGTCAACCACAAGATCGGTGAAGTACATGATGGTGCTGCAACGATGGACTGGATGGTTCAGGAGCAGGAGCGTGGTATCACGATCACGTCCGCTGCAACGACCTGCCATTGGAAAGGTCATCGCATCAACATCATTGATACGCCGGGTCACGTGGACTTCACGGTAGAGGTTGAGCGTTCCCTGCGTGTACTCGATGGCGCTGTAGCAGTTCTGACTGCCCGCGGCGGTGTTGAGCCTCAGACTGAGACCGTTTGGCGTCAGGCTGAGAATTATAATGTTCCGCGTATGGCATATGTCAACAAAATGGACATCACGGGCGCGGACTTCTACAATGTCATCAAGATGATGAAAGAACGCCTCAACGCAAACGCAGTTGCAATCCAGCTGCCGATCGGCGCTGAAGATACGTTCAAAGGCATCATCGACCTCGTCAAGATGGAAGCCATCGTCTATGAAGACGACCTCGGCAAAGTCGAAGACGAAGTTGCCATTCCGGATGACATGAAAGACCAGGCTGAGGAATACCGCGAAATCCTCCTCGAGGCTCTTTCCGAGCTCGATGATGACTTCATGGAAAAATACCTCGGCGGCGAAGACATCACGGAAGATGAAATCAAGGCAGTAATCCGCAAGGGTACGGTCGCATGCAAACTCTGCCCGGTTACCTGCGGTACTTCCTATCGCAATAAAGGCGTTCAGCCGCTCCTCGATGCAATCGTTGATTACATGCCGGCTCCGACGGATATCCCGCCGATCGCTGGTGTCAACCCGGAAACGGGCGAGGAAGATCATCGTCCGGCAAGTGACGAGGCTCCGTTCTCGGCACTCGCATTCAAGATCATGACGGATCCGTTCGTTGGTAAACTCGCATTCTTCCGCGTTTACTCCGGTATCCTCGATGGCGGCTCTTATGTGTACAACTCCACGAAGGGCAAGAAAGAGCGTATCGGCCGTATCCTGCAGATGCATGCCAACCATCGTAAAGAAATCGAGCGCGTATACAGCGGTGATATCGCTGCAGCTGTCGGCCTCAAAGACACGACGACTGGTGATACGCTCTGCGATGAAGAACATCCGATCATCCTCGAGTCCATGGTATTCCCGGATCCGGTTATCTCCGTTGCGGTTGAGCCGTCGACGAAGAACGACCAGGAGAAGATGGGCGTTGCTCTTCAGAAACTCGCTGAAGAAGATCCGACGTTCCGCGTCCGCACGGACCAGGAAACGGGTCAGACGATCATCTCCGGCATGGGCGAGCTTCACCTCCAGATCATCGTTGACCGCATGAAACGCGAATTCAAGGTTGAATGCAAAGTCGGCGAGCCGCAGGTTGCTTATCGTGAAACGATCCGCAAATCCGTTGAGTCCGAAGGTAAGTTCGTACGTCAGTCCGGCGGTCATGGCCAGTATGGTCACTGCTGGCTCAAACTCGAGCCGCAGGAACCGGGCGAAGGTTTCGCATTCGAGAACAAGGTTGTCGGCGGCGCTATCCCGAAAGAATTCATCAAGCCGATTGAAGATGGTGTTAAGCAGGCTATGGAAGCCGGCGTTGTTGCTGGTTATCCGATGGTCGACATCAAAGCAACGGTCTTCGATGGTTCCTTCCACGAAGTCGACTCCTCTGAGGCAGCATTCAAAGTTGCCGGCTCCATGGCATTCCGCAATGGTGCTGAAAAAGCAAATCCGGTTCTGCTTGAGCCGTATGTTAAAGTCGAAGTCACCGTACCGGAAGAGTACATGGGCGATGTCATCGGCGATCTGAACTCCCGCCGCGGCCGTATCGATGGTATGGAAGCGCGCAACGGTTCTCAGGTCATCACTGGCTACGTTCCGCTCTCCGAGATGTTCGGTTACTCGACTGACCTGCGTTCCAAGACTCAGGGCCGAGGGAACTACAGCATGGAAGTTGCTTACTATGATGAAGTTCCTAAAAATATTGCTGACAAGATTGTCGCAAAAAACAAAGGTGAATAAGGGAGGAAAAAATCACAATGGCTAAAGAAAAGTTTGAAAGAACCAAACCGCATGTTAACATCGGTACCATCGGTCACGTTGACCATGGCAAGACGACGCTGACGGCTGCAATCACGAAAGTTCTCTCCGAGACTCCGGGCTGCAAAGCTTCTTTCGAAGACTATGCTGATATCGATAAGGCTCCGGAGGAGCGCGAGCGCGGTATCACGATCAACACGGCACACGTTGAGTATGAGACGCCGAAACGTCATTATGCACACGTTGACTGCCCGGGCCATGCTGACTATGTCAAGAACATGATCACTGGTGCTGCTCAGATGGATGGTGCTATCCTGGTTGTTTCCGCAGCTGATGGCCCGATGCCGCAGACTCGTGAGCACATCCTGCTCGCTCGTCAGGTCGGTGTACCGGCAATCGTTGTCTTCCTGAACAAGGTTGACCAGGTTGACGATCCGGAACTCCTCGAGCTCGTTGAGATGGAAGTTCGTGAGCTGCTCTCCAGCTACGATTTCCCGGGCGATGATGTTCCTGTTATCGCTGGTTCCGCTCTGAAGGCCCTCGAAGGCGACGAAGAGCAGAAGA